>DASXJM010000426.1:0-5264 GCA_036497405.1 Streptosporangiaceae bacterium
GTTGGTCAGCGCGGCGTCGATCTTCTCCGGCGGGTAGATGTTGCCGTGCGCCATCCGCCGCCGCAGCGCCTCGGCGGTCATGTCGACCAGCTCGACCTGGTCGGCGGCCCGGACCACCGCGTCCGGGATCGTCTCCCGCTGGGGCACGCCAGTGATCTTCTGCACCACGTCGTTGAGCGACTCGAGGTGCTGAACGTTGACGGTGGAGATCACGTCGATGCCCGCGTCCAGCAGCTCGTCGACGTCCTCCCAGCGCTTCTCGTGGCGGCGGCCCGGCACGTTGGTGTGGGCCAGCTCGTCGACCAGCGCGATCTGCGGCCGCCGGGCCAGCACCGCGTCCAGGTCCATCTCCTCGAACGAGGCGCCCCGGTAGCCGACATGCTGCCGGGGAATGACCTCCAGGCCGTCCAGCAGGGCCGCGGTCTGCGGCCGCCCGTGGGTCTCCACGAACGCCACCACCACGTCGGCCCCGCGCTCGGCCCGCCGGTGGCCCTCGCCGAGCATGGCGAACGTCTTGCCCACCCCCGCGGCCGCGCCGAGGTAGACGCGCAGGAACCCCCGTTCCCTGACCGGCGCCTCCGCGCTCATCTCCGCAGCTTATCGAGCGCGATGTTCAGCGTGAGCACGTCGACCCGGGGCTCACCGAGGATGCCGACGGTCCGGCCCTGGATGTGGCCGGCCACCAGCGCGCGCACGCTGGCCTCGCTCAGCCCGCGGGCCCTGGCCACCCGGTCGACCTGGATGGCGGCGTACTGCGGGGAGATGTCGGGGTCGAGGCCCGACCCGGACGCGGTCACCGCGTCCGGCGGCACCTGCGACTCCTTCACCCCGTCGAACCTGGCGATCGCCGCCTTGCGCTCCGCGACCTCCCGCACCAGCGTGGAGTTGCTGGGCCCCAGGTTGGAAGCGCCGGAGAAGCCGGGGTCGCAGCCGTAGTCGGTCGTGGCGTCGGGGTTGACCGCGTTGGACGGCCGCGGCTGGAAGTACCGCGCCAGCGGGTTGCCTTTGGCGTCGGTGAACTCCTGGCACAGCAGGCTGGAGCCCACCACGTGGCCCTGGTCGCTGACCAGCGAGCCGTTGGCCGACCCGTGGAAGGCCACCTGGGCCACGCCGAACATGACGACCGGGTAGATGATGCCGCACGCCACGGTGAAGACGAGCAGGGCGCGGAACGCCGCGATGTGCTGGCGCACCAGTGCGGGGAGACGGTTCACTTCAGGTCACCTGAATCCAGGAATGTTCATGATGATGAGGTCGAGGAGCTTGATGCCGGCGAACGGGATGATCAGCCCGCCGGCGCCGTAGATCCACAGGTTGCGGCGCAGCATGGCCGCGGCCGAGGAAGGCTTGTAGCGCACGCCCCGCAGGGCCAGCGGGATCAGCGCCACGATGACCAGCGCGTTGAACACGATGGCCGAGGTGATGGCCGACTGCGGGCTGTGCAGGTGCATGATGTTCAGCTTCTGCAGGCCGGGGAACACGCCCGCGAACATGGCCGGGATGATCGCGAAGTACTTGGCCACGTCGTTGGCGATGGAGAACGTGGTCAGCGCCCCGCGCGTGATCAGCATCTGCTTGCCGATCTCCACGATCTCGATGAGCTTGGTCGGGTTGGAGTCCAGGTCAACCATGTTGCCGGCTTCCTTGGCCGCCGACGTACCGGTGTTCATGGCCACGCCCACGTCGGCCTGGGCCAGGGCCGGGGCGTCGTTGGTGCCGTCCCCGGTCATCGCGACCAGCTTGCCGCCGGCCTGCTCCTTCCTGATCAGAGCCATCTTGTCTTCCGGGGTGGCCTCGGCCAGGAAGTCGTCCACCCCGGACTCGTCGGCGATGGCCTTGGCCGTGAGCGGGTTGTCGCCGGTGATCATGACGGTGCGGATGCCCATGGCCCGCATCTCCGCGAACCGCTCGGCGATGCCCTGCTTGACGATGTCCTTGAGGTAGATGACGCCCAGGGCCCGGGCCGGCCCGCCGCCCGGCTTCTCGGCCACCACCAGCGGAGTGCCGCCGGCCCCGGAGATACTGTCCACGGTCTGCCCCAGCTCGGCCGGCAGCGTCCCGCCGTTGTCCCGGACCCACTCCCGGACCGCGCTGGACGCCCCCTTGCGCACCTCGCGCCCGTCGGCCAGGTTGACCCCGCTCATCCGGGTCTGGGCCGTGAACGGCACGAACTCCGCCCCCGGCAGCTCGCCCTCGTCCCGCTCGCGCAGGTTGTACTGCTGCTTGGCCAGGACCACGATCGACCGGCCTTCCGGCGTCTCGTCGGCCAGGCTGGACAGCTGGGCCGCGTCGGCCAGCTGGTCCGCGCTCACCCCGCCGACCGGGATGAACTCGGCGGCTTCGCGGTTGCCGATGGTGATGGTGCCGGTCTTGTCCAGCAGCAGGGTGTTGACGTCGCCGGCCGCCTCGACCGCGCGGCCCGACATGGCCAGCACGTTGCGCTGGACCAGCCGGTCCATGCCGGCGATGCCGATGGCTGACAGCAGGGCCCCGATGGTGGTCGGGATCAGCGCCACGATCAGCGCGACCAGGATGACCAGGTTCTGCGGCGCACGGGAGTAGTAGGCCATCGGCTGCAGGGTGACCACGGCCAGCACGAAGATCAGCGTCAGCGAGGCCAGCAGCACGTTCAGCGCCACCTCGTTCGGCGTCTTCTGCCGGGAGGCCCCTTCGACCAGGGCGATCATCCGGTCGATGAACGTCTCACCGGGCCTGGACGTGATCTGGACGACGATCCGGTCGGACAGGACCCGGGTGCCGCCGGTGACCGCGGACCGGTCGCCGCCGGACTCCCGGATGACCGGGGCCGACTCGCCGGTGATGGCCGACTCGTCCACCGAGGCCACGCCCTCGACCACGTCGCCGTCGCCGGGGATCAGCTGGCCCGGCTCGACCAGCACGTGGTCACCCACGGTCAGCTGGGTACCGGCCACCTCCTCCTCGCGGAAGCCGGCCTGGCCGGGCTGCCAGTCGAGCAGGCGCCGGGCCACGGTCTCCTGCTTGGTCCGGCGCAGCGTCTCGGCCTGGGCCTTGCCCCGGCCTTCGGCCACCGCCTCGGCCAGGTTGGCGAACAGCACGGTCAGCCACAGCCAGGCCGTGATCGTCCAGGCGAACGCCGACTCGTGGATGATGGCCGAGTAGGTGGTCAGCACCGAGCCGACCTCGACCACGAACATGACCGGGTTGCGCAGCTGGACCCGGGGGTCCAGCTTCTTGAACGCATCCGGCAGCGACTTCCACAGCATCGTGGGGTCGAGCAGGCCACCGCCCACCCGCCGCGGCGGCTGCCGGTCCTCGCGCTCACGCGCGGTCTGAGGCTGGCGGTCGGTGCCGTCCGCCACCGGAGTCTCTTGGTTCAGTGACATCAGTGCAGTCCTTCTGCGAACGGCCCCAGCGCCAGGGCCGGGAAGTAGGTCAGGCCGACCAGGATGATGATCACGCCGACGAGCATGCCGGCGAACAGGGGTTTGTGGGTCTCGAGGGTGCCCACGCTGGCGGGCACCGGCTGTTGCCGGGCCAGCGCGCCGCCCAGGGCCAGGACGAAGATCTCCGGCGCGAACCGGGCCACCAGCATCACGATCGCGCCCGAGACCTGGTACCAGGTCGCGGCCGTGCCCAGGCCGGCGAAGGCCGACCCGTTGTTGTTGGCCATGGAGGTGAAGGCGTAGACGACCTCGGTCAGCCCGTGCGGGCCGCTGTTGAGGATCGCCGCCCGCGGGGTCTTGAATCCCAGCGACAGCGCGGCCCCGATCAGGGCCGCCGACGGGGTGGCCAGGATGTAGGCCGCGGCCCACTTCATCTCGGTGGGGCGGATCTTCTTGCCGATGTACTCCGGGGTCCGGCCGACCATCAGGCCGCCGATGAACACGGTCAGCACGGCCAGCATGAGCAGCCCGTACAGCCCGGCCCCGACGCCGCCCGGCACGACCTCGCCCAGCATCATGTCGAACAGGGCGATCCCGCCGCCGAACGCGGTGAACGAGTCGTGGAACGAGTTGACCGCCCCGGTCGAGGTCACCGTGGTCGACCCGGCGAACAGGGACGAGCCCGGGATGCCGAACCCGACTTCCTTGCCCTCCATGGCCCCGCCGGCCGCCTGCAGGGCGGTGCCCGCGTGCTGCCACTCGAAGAAGCTGATGCCCCCGACCGCGGCCAGGAACAGCGCGCCCATCACGGCGACCAGCACGTAGCCCTGCCGGTTGTCGCCGACCATCCGGCCGAAGGCGCGCGGCAGCGCGAACGGGATGACCAGGATGAGGAAGATCTCGAACCAGTTGCTGAACGGGTTCGGGTTCTCGAACGGGTGGGCCGAGTTGGCGTTGAAGAACCCGCCGCCGTTGTTGCCCAGCTCCTTGATGACTTCCTGCGAAGCCACCGGGCCGCCGACCAGGGCCTGGTTGCCACCGGCCAGCGTGTGGATCAGGTGCGTGGAGCTGAAGTTGTCGATCACGCCGGTCGCCATCAAGACGATCGCGCCGACCACCGACAGCGGCAGCAGCACCCGGAACGTGACCCGGGTCAGGTCGACCCAGAAGTTGCCCAGCCGGTCGGTCTTCGACCGGCTGAATCCCCGGATGAGCGCGACCACGACCGCGATGCCGACCCCGGCCGAGACGAAGTTCTGCACGGCCAGGCCGGTCATCTGGGTGACGTAGCCCATGGTCGACTCGCCCGAGTAGTTCTGCCAGTTGGTGTTGGTCACGAACGAGGCCGCGGTGTTGAACGCGGTCACCGGGTTCACTCCGGCCATGCCGTTGGCGTAGGGCAGCCAGTGCTGGATCCGCTCGATCAGGTACAGGAACAGCACGCTGACCAGGGAGAAGGCCAGCACGCTGCGGGCGTAGGTGCTCCAGCGCTGGTCGGCCTCGGGGTCGATGCCCATCACCCGGTACACGGCCCGCTCGGCGGCCAGGTGCTTCCTGCTGGTGAAGATGTAGGCGATGTAGTTGCCCAGCGGCTTGTAACACGCCGCCAGCGCGGCGACCAGCAGCAGAAGCTGCACAATGCCCGCAACAGAGCTGCTCATCAGAATTTCTCCGGCCGGACGAGGGCGTAGATCAGGTACACGGTGAGGATGACGGCCGCGATGAGGCCGACCCAGTTCTCAGCGCTCAAGCCGCTCGACCCCCTTGACCAGCAAGAACAGCAGGGCGAAGACGACAATCGTGACGGCCACGTACAGCACGTCGGACACGGCCACTCCTAAACTCGGATGAGGCTCAGAGCCCTGTTTCAGCTCCGGCCATGGCCATAGAACCCCCGCC
>DASXJM010000427.1:0-2774 GCA_036497405.1 Streptosporangiaceae bacterium
CAACGACAGCACCCAGATCAAGCAGACGGGCATCGGGCTGTTCTGGCCGATCGGCACCAAGAAGCAGACCTACACCGTCTTCGACAACAACAGCATGAAGTCCTGGCCCGCCCACTACGTCGGCGAGACCAAGGACACCGGCGTGCAGACTTATGAGTTCACCCAGCACGTCCCGGCCACCGTCGTGGACGTGATGACCGGCGTCCCCACCTCCCTGCTCGGCATCAAGGGCGCCTCCCGCAACGTGGTCGCCAACCGCTACTACACCGCCGACAACACGTTCTGGGTCGACCCGCGCACCGGCGTTCTGGTCGACGAGGAGGTCAAGGCAAACTCCTACCTGACCGCCAGCAACGGCCAGGGCCACCTGGGCGCGGTCAGCCTCGACCTGCGCATGTCCCCGGCCAGCCGCCACTCCCTGGCCGACCAGGCCAACAAGAACGCCCAGTCGATCGCCACCATCAGCGTCCTCGGCCCCCTGGCCCTCGGGGTCCTCGGCCTCATTCTCCTGGTCCTGGCCTTCGCCCCCTGGCGCCGCTTCCGCCGCCGCGATGACGAGCCCAGCGACGACGACCAGCCCCGCGGGCCCTCCAACTTCGACCTGCTGCCAGGCTCGGGGGAGGGCTGAAGCTCCCTGCTTCAGCGGGCCTCAAAACCCATGCCTCCGGTGGAGGCCTTATATGCCCAATGCCACATTGGAACGAAGGCAGATGGCCTCCAGTGGCGCGTCCAGCGGGGTCACACGCTCAACGGAGGCCGCCGGTCACACCACACTCACCGGTCGCACCAGGCACTGATCACACCAGGCCAGTGATTACCAGGCCACCGGTCACACCAGGCTCAGTTGACGTTCCAGTTCGGCGCCACGGACCCGCCGGGACCGGTCGCGGGCCAGCTTGGCGCCGATCAGGACCGTGGCCACGGCTGGGACGGCACCCGCCAGCACCATGCCCGCCCGGGGGCCGGCGTGCTCGTCGACCAGGCCGAGTAGGGGGCCGCCGAGGGCGGCGCTGCCGATGAAGACCAGCAGGTAGATGCCCATGATGCGACCACGGATGGTGTCGCCAGCGGCGGTCTGGACGACCGAGTTGGTCGAAGTCAGCAGCAGCAGGGTGCAGCCCCCGATCGGGACCAGCAGCACGGCGAACGGGACCTGGCCGGGCACCATGGCCGACACGATCTCCAGGGCGGCCAGGACCAGGCCGTAGGCCAGCAGTATCCGCAGCCGGGGGCGGGCCAGCCGGGCGCAGACCAGCGCCCCGGCCACCGAGCCGATGGCCACGGTCGCGCTGAGCAGGCCGTAACCGCTGGGTCCGGAGTGGAAGACCGAGTGCGCGAACGAGGCCAGGGTCACCGGCAGGTTGCAGGTGAACAGGCCGAACACCCCGGCCAGCACGGTCGGCCAGAGCACGAGCGGCTCGGTCCGCGCGTAGCGCAGACCGTCGCGGAGGCCGTGGCCGGCGCGGTCGCGGTCCCATGCCACCGTGCGCAGTTCGGCCGGCCGCATCATCAGCAGAGCGGTCAGCGGCGCGGCGAAGGAGACCGCGTTGATGGCAAACGAATAGCCCGGTCCGACCGCGCTGATGAGCACGCCGCTGATGGCCGGCCCGATCAGGCCGCCGAGCTGAAATACCGACGAGTTGATGCTGATCGCGTTGGACAGCTGGGCCGGCCCGACCATTTCGTTGGCGAAAGACTGCCGGGTCGGGTTGTCGACCGCAGTGACCAGTCCGAGGGCGAAGGCGACCACGTACACGTGCCAGGCCGCGACCACGTGGGTCAGGGTCAGCACGGCCAGCACGCCGGCGATCGCGGCCAGCGCCGACTGGGTCACCAGCAGCACGCTCCGTTTGGGGTAACGGTCCGCGATCATGCCGCCGAACAGGCCGAACAACAGGGTGGGCAGGAACTGCAGGGCGGTGGTGACGCCCACCGCGGTCGCGCTGCCGGTGAGGCTGAGCACCAGCCAGTCCTGGGCGATGCGCTGCACCCAGGTGCCGGTGTTGGAGAACAGCTGGCCGGTGGCGAACAACCGGAAATTCCGGGTCCGCAGCGAACTGAAGACGGAGTTGGCCGCCGAATCGGAAAGAGGCGAGGCGGGACAGGAGGGCCTTGCGGTGGCGGTCACGAACATCCAAATCGTCGTCGTCCGGTACCTCTCTATCCAACCCGGCGGCTTATCATTAAGAAAGTAAATTAGTGTGATAAGTGTTATTTCAGATCGCAATGAAAGGCCGTGAGGTGTACGACCCGGAGCTGCTCCGTACCTTCCTGTCGGTGGCCCAGTCGCTCAGCTTCACCCGGGCCGCGGCCAGCCTCGGCCTCGGCCAGCCCACGGTCAGCCAGCACGTCCGCAAGCTGGAGGACGTGGTCGGTCGGCCGCTGTTCGTGCGGGACACCCGCAGCGTCACGCTGACCGTGGAGGGTGAGGCCATGGCCGGGTTCGCCCGGTCGATCCTGGCCGCCCACGAGCAGGCCGTGGGCTACTTCACTGGCTCCGGGCTGAGCGGCCGGCTCCGGCTCGGGGTCACCGACGACCTGGCCCTGACCCCGGTGCCCAGCATCCTGCGCGACTTCCGCCAGCAGTATCCGCGGGTCGACCTGGAGCTGACCGTGTCCCAGAGCAACCTGCTCCAGCGCCGGGTCGAGTCCGGGCACCTGGACATGGCCATCGTCAAGCAGGCCCCGGGGGAGGGGCACGGCCGGCTGGTCCGCCGGGACCGGCTGGTGTGGGCGGCGGCCCCGGGCACCCGGCTGACCGCCGGGGAGCGGGT
>DASXJM010000428.1:0-9307 GCA_036497405.1 Streptosporangiaceae bacterium
CATGAGCTCCCATTCGGGGGCGCCTTCCTGGACTCCGTAGGTGCGGAGCAAGTGCTTGACGTCGCGGGGGAGGACGCGGACCCGCGCATTTTCGATCCGGCTGATCTTGGCGGCGGACCATTCGAGCTCCTGGGCGACGTCGTCGATGGTCAGGTCGGCCTGTTCCCGGCAGGCGTGCAGCTCAGCCGCGAGGCGCCGTCGCTTGACGGTCGGGCTGCTGGTGGCCGGCACGGCTTCCTCCTGGGAATCGGCCCTTGCAACTTGCAAGGACTGCCTACGTTGAGCCATAGTACATTGCTATATATAGCATTGCAACGAATCCGATGGAGGGCCGCCATGCCGGAGCACGCGACGCCGCCCAGCCCGCTGACCGCCGCCTTTCCTGGCCCCGGAGCCAGCCGCCGACCTCGGGCCGCCTACGCGCCGGGGGCCGCGCGCCGACCCGCCGTCTACCGCGGGGCTCTGGGCCGGGCGGGGGGCGCTCGCAACGCCGGGATTCCTGCCGGTGCCGGGGCTCCGGGCAGCACTCGGGCCTTCAGCGGCACCGGGGCCGCTCCCTGCGCCTGGCCGGTGGCCAGCGCCGCGACCTCCCCTGCCCACGGCGGGCCCGCCCTCGCGGGGGCGCGGGTGGCCAGCCTCCGGTCGCGGGCGTTCGTCGAGTGCCCGGGGTCGCAGATCGCGGCCCAGGCGCGGGCCATGGCGGCGGCATCGGCATCGGGGTCGGCTGAGGCGCTGACCGCTCCCCCGGCGGCCGCGCCGCTGACCGTGGTGGTGGAGCCGGAGTCCGAGCCGGGCGGGACGCTGCCGGTGGGCGATGAGCGGGGGCCGGGGCGATTCTGCCTGGGGATGTTCCCCGGGCAGCGGGAGCAGGTCGGGCAGGCGCGGGCGTTCCTGGCCGCGTTCCTCGGCGGGTGGGCCCGGGTCGACGAGGCCGTGCTCTTAATAGGCGAGCTGGGGGCCAACGCGGTCGTCCACACCGGCAGCGGGGCGCCCGGCGGGCTGTTCACGGTGCGGGCCACGCTGGCCGGGCCCTGGCTCCGGGCCGAGGTGGAAGACCAGGGCAGCAGCTGGAACGGCCGGCTCGAGGAGGCCGAATGCCCGCACGGCCTGTTCCTGCTCCGGCAGCTGGCCACCCAGTGCGGCACCCGCCGGGCGCGGGGCGGCTGGGTCACCTGGTTCGTGCTCGGGGAGGACACGATCACCCCGGTCAGTGACCGGCAAAGCGGACGATCGGGCATCAATCCGGTTGATTCACCCGGTCGGGAGCGGCCGTAACGGCCGGGGCAACGTGCGGCCCGCCGGGCGGGCCGGGTAGAACGGTTGCGTGCCCGAACTACCCGAGGTCGAGACCGCCCGGCGGCTGATCGCCGACCGGGCGCTGCACCGGCGCATCGTCGCGGTCGACGACGCCGACACGTTCGTGTGCCGCCCGCACTCGCCCGGGGACCTGCGCGCCGCGCTGGTGGGACGCACACTGACCGCGGCCAAGCGGCGCGGCAAGACCATGTGGGTGGAGACCTCGGGGGTGGGCGGCTCGGCCGAGCCCGGCCCCGACCTGGGCGTCCATTTGGGCATGGGCGGGCGCATCGTGGTCACCGGCCCGGACGGGGCGGCCCAGGAGGGCGGCGGCCCGCGACGGCGGGACGCGCAGCCGCGCAAGGCGGAGTGGAACCGGTTCACGGTGGACTTCGCCGACGGCGGCCAGCTGGTGCTGTTCGACAAGCGCAGGCTGGGGCGGGTCCGGCTCGACCCCGAGGTGGAACTGCTCGGCCCCGACGCCGAGGAGACCACCGCGGCGCAGTTCCGGGACCTGATCAGCCGGGGCTCGATCGCGATCAAGGCCCGGCTGCTCGACCAGTCCAAGATCGCCGGGGTGGGCAACCTGCTGGCCGACGAGGCCCTCTGGCAGGCCAAGATCCCGCCCGCGCTCCCGGTCAACCGGCTCCAGCGCAAGGACATCGACCGGCTGTACCGCGCCCTGCAGGCCGCGCTTAAGTCGGCCGGAGCCAAGGGCGGCGTGCACACCGGCGACGTCATCGCGGCCCGTCGTCCCGGCGGTAGCTGCCCCCGCTGCGGGGCCGAGATGGTGCACGGCACGGTGGGCGGCCGGTCGACCTGGTGGTGCTCGCGCGAACAGGCGGCGTGGCCCGATGCCGCCTGAGCCCGGCACCAGCCTCTGGGACCCTGAGCCCGGATTCCTGAACACGGCCAGCTACGGGCTGCCGCCCCGCCCGGCGTTCGCGGCGGTCCAGGCCATGCTGGACGAGTGGCGGACCGGCCGGACCAGCTGGGAGCCGTGGGACCGCAGCGTGGACCAGTCCCGGGAACGCTTCGCCCGGCTGGTCAACGTGCCCGCGGCCGACGTGGCCGTCGGGACCACCGTGTCCGAACTGCTGGGTTCGGTGGCGACGGTCCTGACGTCCGGGGCCCGGGTCGTGGTGCCGGAAGGCGAGTTCAGCTCCAACGTCTTTCCCTGGCTGGTCCGGGCCGCCCACGGGGTGGAGATCGTGGCCGTGCCGCTGGACCGGATGGCCGCCGCCGTCGACGGCCGGACCACGCTGGTGGCGTTCAGCCTGGTCCAGTCGGCATCCGGCCAGCTGGCCCCGGCCCCCGAGATCACCGCCGCCGCCCGCCAGCACGGCGCGCTGGTGGTGGCGGACGCGACCCAGGCCTGCGGCTGGCTGCCGGTGGACGCAACCGCGTTCGACGCGCTGGTCGCCCACGCCTACAAGTGGCTGATGTCGCCGCGGGGATCGTCGTTCCTTTACCTGCGCCCGAGCCTGCGCGAGCGGATGCAGCCGCGGTCGGCGGGCTGGTACGCCGGGGCCGACCGGGCCAGCAGCTACTACGGGCCGCCCATGGACCTGGCTCCCGACGCCCGGCGCTTCGACACCTCGCCGGCCTGGGTGTCGTGGGTCGGCACGGCCCCGGCGCTGGAGGTCATCGAGCAGATCGGGGTCCCGGTCATCCACGAGCACAACGTCCGGCTGGCCAACCGGCTCCGGACCGGGCTGGGCCTGCCGCCCGGTGACAGCGCGATCGTCTCGGCCGACATCCCGGATGCCGAAGCCAAGCTGGCCCGGGCCGGGATCCGGGCCAGCGCCCGGGCGGGCCGGACCCGGCTGGCCTGCCACATCTACACCACCGAGCAGGACGTGGATGCGGCCGTGGCGGCCCTGGGAGTGGACGCCCGGGGAGACGAGGCCGCGCGTGCTTAGCCCGTTCTTTCTGGAGGGGGCCGGGATCCGGCTGGAACCACTGGGCCCGGCCCACGCCGACGGGCTGGCCGAGGCGGCGTCCGGGGCCCGGGACAGCTTCGGTTACACCTGGGTGCCGGACGGCCGGGACGACGCCGAACGCTACGTGCAAGCGGCTCTGGCCGATCGGGACGCGGGCCGCAGCGTGCCGTTCGCGATCCGGCACCGGATGGGCCACCGCATCGTCGGCTGCACCCGGTTCCTCGACCTGGAGGTGTTCCGCTGGCCGCCGCCGTGGCCGCCCGGGGTCGGCCGGGGGCCGGTGCCCAGCGACGGGCAGCCGCCGGTGGTGGCCGAGATCGGCAGCACCTGGCTGGCACCCTCGGCCCAGCGCACCAGGATCAACGCCGAGTGCAAGCTGCTGATGCTGCGGCACGCCTTCGACGTGTGGAGCGTACTCCGGGTCACGCTCAAGACCGACGCCCGCAACCAGGCCTCGCGGGCGGCCATCGAGCGGCTCGGCGCCACCTTCGAGGGGGTCCGGCGCGCGCACAGTCCGGCCTCGGACGGCAGCATCCGGGACACCGCCTACTACTCGATCCTGCGGCCGGAGTGGCCGGTGGTGTGCGACCGCCTGCAGCGCGAGGTCCGCGAGCGGGCTTCCTGACGCGGAAGACCCTTGAGGCCCGTCAGCTCTTGATCTTGGTCAGGGCCTGGTCAGCGGTGACGCAGCCCGCGGTGGTGAGTTCCAGATTGGCCAGGGACGCCGCGTGAATGGTTTCGTCGGCGGCGGTCACGCAGTCGCTGACCACGTAGACGGTGAGGCCGAGATCGGTGCCGTGCCGGGCCGTCTGCTCGACGGTCAGGTTGGTGGCCACCCCGGTGATGAACACCGTGCTCAGCGAGCGGTCCAGCAGCCAGCGGACCACGTCGTTGCCGGCCAGCCCGGACAGCTTCTGGTTGTCGGACACGTGCGCGGCCTGGGCCTGGCCGGCCATTTCCGGGATGAGCTGGGCCCCGGGCGCGTCCGGGCGGAACGATTCCTGGGCGTCGCCCACCGAGCGCATGAAGGTCGTGTTGCGGACCAGGGAGCTGCCCTTTTCCGGCACCGTGAACCGGGTGAACACCAGCTGGGCCCCGGCGTCGCGGGCGGCCGTGTGGAACTCGGCGGCGCGGTCGATCACGCCACTGCGCGCCACCGGCTCGGCCAGCATCCCGCCGAAGAACCCTTCGGGTTTGATCACGTTGACCTGCCAGTGCAGCGCGAGCACCGCGGCGCCCTGGAGAGCGGCGCCCTGAAGAGAGGTACTGGGCAGAGCGGCGCCCTGAAGACCTGGAGCAGTCATAGGTGCGATCTTCCCTGACGGGGCGGTCCGAAATCGGGATTTCCGTCGGACTCGCGGCCGGGCCGGGCTTTTCGGGCCGGGAACGGCCGGGAATGACGGCGGCGCCTGATAGCAATGAAGGCATGGCCGAAGCGACCGACACCCAGCTCCGGACCGACGCCGAGCAGGCCCTGCAGGCGCTGGCCGGGCCGGACGCGCGGCTGCGCGAGGACCAGTGGACCGCGATCAGCGCCCTGGTCGGCGGGCGCCGGGCGCTGGTCGTGCAGCGCACCGGCTGGGGCAAGTCGGCGGTGTACTTCCTGGCCACCGCGCTGCTGCGGGCCCGCGGGGCCGGGCCCACGGTGATCGTCTCGCCCCTGCTGGCCCTGATGCGCAATCAGATCGAGGCCGCGGGCCGGGCCGGGATCCGGGCCCGGACGATCAACTCGGCCAACCCGGACGACTGGGAGCAGACCTACGCCGAGATCGAGACCGGCGCCGTCGACGTGTTGCTGGTCAGCCCGGAGCGGCTGAACAACCCGACCTTCCGGGACCGGGTGCTGCCGCAGCTGGCGGCCACGGCCGGGATGCTGGTCATCGACGAGGCGCACTGCATCTCCGACTGGGGCCACGACTTCCGGCCCGACTACCGGCGACTGCGCACCCTGCTGGGCACGCTGCCGAACGGCGTTCCGGTGCTGGCCACCACGGCCACGGCCAACGCCCGGGTGACCCGGGACGTGGCCGAGCAGCTCGGGACCGGGACCCAGGACGAGACGCTGGTCCTGCGCGGGCCACTGGACCGGGAGAGCCTGCACCTGTCCGTGGTCCAGCTACCCACCGCGCACCAGCGGCTGGCCTGGCTGGCCGAGCACCTGGACGAGCTGCCGGGGTCCGGCATCATCTACACCCTGACCGTGGCCGCCGCCCACGAGACGGCGGCGTTCCTGGCCGACCGGGGCGTGCCGGTGGCCGCCTACACCGGTAAGAGTGACCCGGACGAGCGGGTCGCGGCCGAAGATGACCTGCTGGGCAACCGGCTCAAGGCCATCGTGGCCACCAGCGCGCTGGGCATGGGCTTCGACAAGCCCGACCTCGGGTTCGTGGTCCACCTGGGCGCGCCCGCCTCCCCGGTGGCCTACTACCAGCAGATCGGCCGGGCCGGCCGCGGTGTGCCCCGGGCCGAGGTGGTGCTGCTGCCGGGCCGGGAGGACCGGGACATCTGGGCCTACTTCGCGTCGCTGGCCTTCCCGCCCGAGCGGGTGGTCCGCGACACCCTGGCCGTGCTGGACGACACCGAGCGGCCACTGTCGCCGGGAGCGCTGGAGACCCGGGTCGACCTGAGCCGCGGCCGCCTGGAGATGATGCTCAAGGTGCTGGACGTGGACGGCGCCGTGCACCGGGTCAGCGGCGGCTGGCAATCCACCGGGCAGCCCTGGCAGTACGACGCCGAGCGCTACGAGCGGGTGGCGGCCGAACGGGGCCGCGAGCAGCAGTCCATGCTGGCCTACGCCGCCGCCACCGGGTGCCGGCTGGAGTTCCTCCGCCGCGAGCTGGACGACCCGGCCGCCGGGCCCTGCGGGCGCTGCGACAACTGCACCGGGGAGCCCCGGGCGGCCGCGGTGACCGAGGACGGGGCGGCCACCGCCCGCGAGCGGCTGCTGCGTCCGGGCGTGACCGTGGCCCCGCGCAAGATGTGGCCGACCGGCATGAAGGACCTCGGGGTGGCCGCGTCCGGCAAGATCCCGGCCGACCTGACCGCCGACCCGGGCCGGGCCCTGGGCCGGCTGACCGACACCGGCTGGGGGCCCCGGCTGCGCGCCCTGCTGGCCGACGGCGCCCCCGACGAGCCGGCCGGCACCGACCTGACCGGGGCGCTGATCACAGTGCTGGCCGCCTGGGACTGGCCGGATCGGCCGGTGGCGGTGGTGACCATGCCCTCGAACACCCGGCCGCTGCTGGTCGAGAGCCTGGGCAAGGCCCTGGCCGACATCGGCCGCCTGCCCTACCTGGGCGCGCTGGCCTACGCCGGCGGCGGCCCCGGGCCGCGCCGGCACAACAGCGCGCAGCGGCTGCGCACGGTGTGGGACGCCCTCACCGTGCCGGAGCCGCTGGCCTCGGCCGTGGCCGACGCGGGCGGCCCGGTGCTGCTCATCGACGACCGCATCGAGTCCGGCTGGACCATGACGGTCGCGGCCCGGCTGCTCCGCCAGGCCGGGGCGCCCGCGGTGCTGCCGCTGGTGCTGGCGGTCACCACGGGCTGACCCCGGCGGGTCGCCTGGTCAGCGGTGGCCGGCCACCGCATGCGGCACGTACAGCTCTTCCAGCTGAGTGATCTCCTCGGCGCTCAGCTCCACCTGCTCGGCGGCGATCGCGTCCTCCAGGTGGCGGAGCTTGGTCGCGCCCACGATCGGCGCGGTCACGCCGGGCCGGTGCAGCAGCCAGGCCAGCGCGACCTGGGCCGGCGGCAGGCCCCGCCGTTCGGCCACCTCACGGACCCGGTCGACCACGTCGAAGTCGGCTTCGACGTAGAGGTTGTCGATGAACGGGTCGGACCCCGAGCGGGTGGTGTTCTGCCCGCCGTCCCGGGTCCGGCTCCCGGCCAGCAGGCCGCGGGCCAGCGGGCTCCACGGGATGACCCCCACGCCCTGGTCGAGGCACTGCGGGATCATCTCCCGCTCCTCCTCGCGGTACAGCAGGTTGTAGTGGTTCTGCATGGACACGAACGGGGTCCAGCCGTTGGCCGCCGCGACCCGCTGGGCCTTGGCGAACTGCCAGGCGAACATGCTGCTGGCCCCGATGTAGCGGGCCTTCCCGGCCTTGACCACGTCGTGCAGGGCCTCCATGGTCTCCTCGACCGGGGTGCTGTAGTCCCAGCGGTGGATCTGGTACAGGTCCACGTAGTCCATGTCCAGCCGCCGCAGCGAGTTGTCGATCCCGGCCATGACGTGCTTGCGCGACAGGCCGTGGGTGTTCTCGTTCCGGCCCGGCTTGTCGCTGCCCGGTCCGACCGGATTGAAGATCTTGGTCGCGACGACCACCTCGTCCCGGCTGAACAGCTTGCCCAGCAGCTTGCCGGTGGCGACCTCGCTGGCCCCGGCCGAGTAGACGTCGGCGGTGTCGTAAAAGGTCACGCCGGCGTCGGCGGCGGCCCGCACGATCGGCTCGGCGTCGTCCTCGTTCAGGGCCCAGGCCCGGTCGCTGTCGTTGCCGTAGCTCATCATGCCCAGGCAGATGCGCGAGACCCGGAGCCCGGTGGAACCGAGATTGACGTACTTCACGTGCTCTCCAATCAGGGAGTTTCGGAGGTGGCCGCCCCCGGGGGGACGGCGACGATGCGGCGGACGGCTTCGGCCACGAACTGCTCGTGCCGCTCCAGCGTGGCCGCGTCCGGTTCGGCGCCGAAGATGATCCGGACCAGCTGCGGCAGCACGTGCCAGTAGTTGGCCACGCCCAGGATCACGACCAGCAGGTGGCGGGGGTCCAGGTCGGGGTCGATGGTCCCGGCCTGCTGCTGCTCGGCGATGGAGGCCAGCTTGTCCTGGTAGTGCTGGCGGCGGTGCTCGACGGTGGAGCCGTGCGGCGCCCCGAACTCCAGGCCCTCCCACAGCGACAGCCGCAGGAACTCCGGGTGGGCGGCGAAGTAGCGGAACAGCCCGGTCGCATAGTCGTCCATGTCCCGGGAGCGGGGCAGGAACTGCTCACCGCGCTCGTCCAGGAAGCGGTCCAGCACCCGCCGCAGCAGCTCGTCCTTGGTGCCGAAATACCGGTAGATGGACTCCTTGTTGGCCCGGGCCTTCTCCGCGATGCGGTCCACCCGGGCCCCGGCGTTGCCGTGGGCGGCGAACTCCTCGACCGCGGCGTCGAAGATCCGCTGCCGCGTGCCCTCCGGGTCCGTCGCCACCGCTGTCCTCTCGGCAGGAATGCCGTTTCGTCCTGGTCAGCCTAGTCACCAACCTTCCAACTATCTAGTTTGACTATCTAGTTGAAATGGGCATTTTCGCTGGCCGCCCCCTGTTGGCACCAGAGATGCCCGGCGAACGAAGGGATGTGTCAGTGGCTCAGCAGCAGGCGCCCCGCCCGCAGGCGGCGGCGGCGCTGTCTCCGGCCCTGGTCCGGCTGATGGCCATCACCTGCGCGGTCACGGTGGCCAACCTGTACTACGCGCAGCCGCTGCTGCACGCCATCGGCGGCGCGCTGCACGTCGGCCAGGCCGCGGCTTCGCTGCTGGTCACCGCGGCCCAGCTCGGCTACGCGGCCGGCCTGCTGCTGGTGGTGCCGATCGGCGACATCACCCGTCGGCGGCCGCTGCTGACCGGGTTGCTGACCGTGGACACGCTGGCCCTGGTGGCCAGCGCCGTGGCCCCCAACCTGCAGCTGCTGGGGGCGCTGGCGGTGGTCATCGGGGTGACCTCGGTGGTGGTGCAGATGCTGGTCCCGTACGCGGCCACGCTGGCCCCCGACGCCCAGCGCAGCCGGGTGATCGGCACCCTCATGAGCGGCCTGCTGATCGGCATCCTGCTGTCCCGCACGTTCTCCGGCGTCATCGCGGCCGCGGCCGGCTGGCGGGTGGTCTACGCCGCCGCGGCCGGGGCGATGGCCCTGACCACGATCGCGCTGCGGCTGACCCTGCCCGACCACGCCCCCGAGCTGGCGGTCAGCTACCGCGAGCAGATGCGCGGCGTGCTGGCCGTGGCCCGGTCCGAGCCGGTGCTGCGCTGGCGCTCGGTCATCGGCGCCTGCGGGTTCGCGGCGTTCGGCTGCTTCTGGACCACGGCCACGTTC
>DASXJM010000429.1:0-2936 GCA_036497405.1 Streptosporangiaceae bacterium
GATCGTTGTGCCCGTCCACCAGCGGGTGGCGGCGCAGCAGGTCACGCGCGCTGGCCTCCAGCGGCGCGGAATCAGTTGTCTGGTCGGTCATCGCTTCACCCTAGCCACACCAGGAACAGAAAAGCTGACAAGGATGTCAGCCGGATTCATAATGCCCGCAACGCCCGAAGTGAGACATTTCCGAGGGTTGTAACGCTGTGTCCTTTGGAGCGGGCACACGCGAGGTGGTGACGAGCGACGATGACGACGCCCTACGACACGCGGCCCTGGCTGCGCTACTACCCCGCCGGGGTGCCGGCCGGGGCCGAGTTTCCGGACGCCCCGCTGACCGACGTGCTGGACGACGCGGTCGCGCGCTACCCGCGCCGTCCGGCCCTGATCTTCCTGGGCCGGAAGATCACCTACCGGGAGCTGGCCGACCTGGTCGACCTGTTCGCCGACGCGCTGCGCGGCCTCGGCGTGCACCACGGCGACCGGGTGGCGACCGTGCTGCCGAACTGCCCGCAGGCGGTCATCGCGTTCTTCGCCACCCTGCGGCGGGGCGCGATCATCGTGCAGAACAATCCGCTCTACACCGCGGCCGAGCTGCACAACCAGCTGCGGGACAGCGGGGCCAGCGTGGTCGTGGTGTTCGACCGGGCCTACGAGACGGTGGCCGAGGCGGCCCGGGGTACGCAGGTCGAGCACATCATCGTCACCTCGCTGACCGAGTTCCTGCCCCGGTCCAAGCGGGCGGCGCTGCGGCTGCCGCTGCGCGCGGCCCGGGAGAAGCGGGCCGAGCTGACCGCCGACCTGCCGCCGGACCTGGAGTCCTACCCGCTGCGGTTCCCCGAGGTCATGGCGGACGCCCGGCCCCGGCACGTCCCGGTCCAGGTGGACCCGGCCCGCGACCTGGCCGCCCTGCAGTACACCGGCGGGACCACCGGCACGCCCAAGGGCGCGATGCTCACCCACGCCAACCTGCTGGCCAACGCCTACCAGACCGCGTCCTGGGACCCCGGGTACGTGCCCGGCCAGGAGGTGACGCTGGCCGTTCTGCCGTTGTTCCACGTGTTCGGGCTGACCCTGGGGCTGACCACGACCATGCTCATCGGCGGCACGGTGGTACTGGTGCCCAAGTTCGACCTGGAGCTGGTGCTGGACGAGATCAAGCACCACCGGCCCACGATCCTGCCCGGGGTGCCGCCCATCTACCAGCAGATCGCGGAGTCACCGGACGCCCGGGCGGCCCACCTGGACTCCATCCGGACCTGCGTGTCCGGGGCCATGAAGCTGCGCCGGGAGACGGTGGACAGTTTCCGCCGGGCCACCGGGGCCCAGGTGGTGCAGGGCTACGGCATGACCGAGACCGCCCCGGTGATCATGGCCAACCCGCTGAACGGGAACGCCCGCCACGTGTCGGTGGGCGTGCCGATGCCGGGCACCATGGCCCGCGTGGTCAGCGAGAGCGACCCCAGCCAGGCCCTGCCGGTCGGCGAGGCCGGCGAGCTGCTGGTCCGCGGGCCGCAGGTGTTCGCCGGGTACTGGAACCAGCCCCGGGAGACGGCCGAGGTCCTGTCCAACGGCTGGCTGCGCACCGGGGACATCGCGATGATGAGCCCGGACGGCTTCTTCACCCTGATCGACCGCAAACGCGACGTGATCATCCTGGACGGCCTCAACGTGTACCCGTCCGAGGTCGAAGAGGTGCTGAACTCGCACCCCGGGGTCAAGGAGAGCGCGGTGATCGGGGTACCCGAGCCGGCTCGCGGCGAACGGGTCACCGCCTACGTGGTGCTGGTCCCGGGGCTCGCCCCCGACCGTGCTGAGCTGCTGGCTTACTGCGCGGAGCGGCTGGCCGCCTACAAGGTGCCGACCGAGATCACGGCGCGTGACGAACTTCCGCACAATATGATCGGCAAGGTTTTGCGCCGGGTCCTGCGCGATGAGGCGGCGGCCGACCATTCCGGTCACTCAGCTATCTAGGTACGCTCATGTACTTGTGAGGTCCATGCAGCTCGACGGGGCCCAGAACATACGGGATCTCGGGGGGTACCGCACCGCCCACGGGCGCGAGGTGGCCCGGGGGGCGGTGTTCCGGGGGGATGCGCTCAGCCAGCTGACCCCCGACGATCTGACTACGCTCGGTGGTCTGCGCCTGCGTACGGTCGTGGACTTCCGGCTGCCCGGAGAAGTGCTGGTCAACGGGGAGGATCGGCTGCCGGACAGCGCCACCCTGATCCGGCTGCCGGTGCCCGGGGCGGACATCGGCAACTTCTACGACCTGATCGCCAGCGGCGACCACCACCGGCAGCAGGCCGAACTGGGCCAGGGCCGGCCCACCCAGTTCATGCTGGACGTGCACCGCGGGTTCGTGGCCGACCAGCGGCAGCGGGACGCGTTCGGTATCGCGCTGCGCATCATGGCCGACGGCCAGCGGGGCCTGCCCCTGCTCTACCACTGCACCAGCGGCAAGGAGCGCACCGGCTGGATGACCGCGATCGTGCTCACCGCGCTCGGGGTCCCGCACGCCACCGTGGTCGCCGACTACCTGATGGCCAACGACATCTACCAGGCCCGGTACTTCAAGCTCGGCAACGACCTGGCCAAGACCGGCATGATGCGCGATCCCGGCCTGCTACGGCCGATCATGGAACTCAATCCCGGCTACCTGGAAGCGGCCTTCGATGAGGTCGGACGGAGATACGGATCATTCAATAAGTTCATGTACCGCGGTTTGGGCATGGACGAGCAGGCCATGGCTCAGCTCCTGGCCGCCCTGCTGGTCTGAGTTTCGCTGGCTGGGTCTCCTGCTCGCGGCCTACTTGCGGCGGCCGGGGGTGAGGCGGTTCAGCCGCCACCAGGCGATGATCACGAACACGATGGACAGCACGACCATGCCGCCGATGTCGGTCAGCCAGGTGCTGCTCTGGTGGTCCCACAGCGAGTTGATCTGC
>DASXJM010000430.1:0-1953 GCA_036497405.1 Streptosporangiaceae bacterium
GGGTTCACGATCGCGGCCCGGGTCATCGCAGGGCTCCGTTCATCAGATGCTCCTCCAGCTCCGCGGCCAGCGCGGCGCGGTGTTCGGGGTGGGCGATGGCGAGCATTCGCTCATACCGAACGCTAACCGGCGCGCCCCGCAGGTCCGCCACCCCGTGCTCGGTGACGATGACCCCGGCGTCACTGCGGGCCGTGCTGACCGGCCCGTTCAGCCGGGCCACGATCCGGCTGGCCGCTCCGGCGGTGGCGGGCAGCGCGACGATGGGCAGACCGCCGGGGGAGCGGGCCGCCCCGCGCAGGAAGTCGCTGGCCCCGCCGACCGACCCCACGTAGCGTCCGTTCAGCTCCTCGGCGTTGACCTGGCCGGACAGGTCGACTTCGAGCGCGGAGTTGATCGCGGTGAATTGGTGCTGGCTGGCCAGCACCAGCGGGTCGTGGGTGTAGCCGGTGCCGCGCAGCTGGATCCGTGGGTTGCGGTGCGCGAACCGGAACAGCGCCGCCGTCCCGCCCAGGAAGCCGGCCACCGCCACTCCCCGGTCCCGGGTCTTGCGGTTCCCGGTGGCCACCCCGGCCTGCATCAGCCGCATGGCCGCGTCGCTCAGCAGCCCCGAGTGCAGCCCCAGGTCGCGGTGCCCGCTCAATGCGTCCAGGCACGCCCCGGGCAGCCCGCCCACCCCGAACTGCACGGTGGCCCCGTCGTCGACCAGGGCCGCGACGTTGCGGGCCACCGCCCGGGCCGTGGCCGACGGCGCGGCCGCCTTCATCTCGGCCGGCGGCCGGGAGGAGGACACGCTCACGGTCCAGTCGTCCGCGCTCAGCGTGCGGGTCCCGAACGTGTACGGCACCTGGTCGTTGACCTCGGCGATCACCACCCGCGCGGTGTCCAGCGCGGCCGAAAAGTAGTCTTCGCCCAGTCCCAGGCTGTGCCTGCCCGCCTCATCCGGCGCCGAGACCTGCACAAACACCACGTTTGCGGCCAGCCGCCCGCCCGCCAGCAGCCCGGGCAGAGCCGAGTAGTGGACCGGGAGCACTTCCAGCCCCGGGAGTCGCTGATTCCGCCCCGTACCGCAATAACTTTGGAAGGTCACTTCGCTGGCATGCTCGGACCGGATCACGTCCGACCCCGGCAGGCCGATGAAGCACGTCACCCCGCCCAGCCGATCCCGCTGGGCCATCAGCCGCTCGACCAGCGTGGTCGGCTCGGCCGGCCCCTGACCCCACACCACCCGGTCGCCCGGCCGCAGGTAGCGGGTCAGGTCCAGGTCAGTCATCGCGCCAGCGATCCGCGGACGGGTCCATCAGCCGGCCCAGGTGCTCGTCCCGCAGCCAGACGATCGTCTCCAGTTCGAGCGCGTCCAGGTAGCGCACCCGCCCGGTCCGCAGGTCTTCCAGCCGGAGCCGGGTCCCGTTCGCGGTCTCGTCCAGGCTTACCGCCACCTGCGCGAACTCGCTGGCCACCACCTCGTCCATCTAGATCAGGAACCCCAGCGTGGGCAGCGGCTCGTCCAGGTTGACCAGCACCACCTTCTTGTAGGCCAGCCGCAGCGCCCCCTCCACCCGCCGCAGCCGGTAGGTGGTCCGCCCTCCCCACTGCTGCAGCCCCCGGGCCCGCGACTCCAGCAGCAGAAAGTTGGCGCCCACCTCGGTGTCCCCGCCTTCGGTCCGGCCGAGGATCTCCACGTTCGAGATCAGCCGCCGCATGTTCGAGGCCGGTGACTGCGCGTACCGCTTGCCGGTCCGCAGCTGGTTCAGCCGGGTCGCGATCCGGCTCCGGTTGTCGAAGATCACCGACACCTGTGCCCGCGGGTCCGCGTCGGCCCGCCCGGCCGGCACCCAGTAGATGGCATCGTCGGTCCACAGTGACTCCCACCCGTCGTAGTCACTCTCATCGGCCAGCCGCGCCTCCAAATAGAGGAAGTCCTCCACTTCCACCCGCGTCAGCTCCGCCCCACCA
>DASXJM010000431.1:0-12178 GCA_036497405.1 Streptosporangiaceae bacterium
GGTGGGTCCCGGCAGCAGCGCCACTCCGGCCCGGTCGGCGGCCTGAGCGAACGCGGTCGCGCCCGGGGCCGGCAGCCGCACCCAGAGCGAGGCCCCGCCGGCCGGCCGGTCGAACCGCCACCGCGGGAACAGCTCGGCCACGGCCGCGGTCACCGTGTCCCGGGCCGGCCCCAGCTCGGCCCGGCGGCGGGCCCGGGCCTCGCCGATGGCCGGCAGCAGCCGGGCCGTGACCAGCTGGGCCAGCACCGAGGTGCCCAGGTCCTCGCCGCCCTTGACCGAGGTCAGCGCGGCCACGGTGGCTGGGTCGGCCCGCAGCCAGCCGACCCGCAGGCCACCCCAGAACGACTTGCTGGCCGAGCCGAGCGTGATCACCGGGCCGCCGTAGGCAGCGGTCGGCTTCAGGGCCGGGCCGGGCGGCGCGTCGACCAGCGTGTCGTACAGGGTGGCGTCGTCGAGGATCGGCACGCCCAGGTCGCTGAGGGCCTGGCGGCCGGAGACGCCCAGCACCGAGCCGGTCGGGTTGTGCACGGTGGACTGGATGAGGACCAGCACCGGCCGGTGGGCGCGGACCCCGGCCCGCAGGGCGGCCACGTCGATCCCGGCTGGGCCGCTCGGCACCGGGATCAGCCGGGCCCCGGCCGCCCGCAGCACCTCGATGGCCCCGCGGAAGGACGGCTCCTCGATCAGCACCGGGGCCCCCGGCTCGAGCAGGGCGGTGGCCACCAGCCGCAGCGCCTGCTGGGCGCCGGAGGTGATGACGATCTGGTCCTCGCTGGTGGGCAGGCCCAGGTCGGTGTAGTAACCGGCCACCGCCTGGCGCAGGGCGGGCAGCCCGGCGGGCAGGTAGCCGTGGGTGCCGACCAGGTCCTCGAGGTCGTCGCCGTGCAGCCGGTCGACCTCGGCCGTGACCAGGTCCAGGCCGGGCAGGGCCGCGCTGCGGAGGTCGATGCGGGGCTCGGGAGCGCCGGGCCCGGTGAACGCGGGCGGGGGCAGGAACGACCGCAGCCGGTCGTCGCCCCGGCTGAGCGTGTGCCGGCCGGCCAGCGAGACGTAGGTCCCGTCACCGCGCCGGCTGGAAAATATGCCTTCGCCGCGCAATTCATCGAAGGCCGCTCCGACCGTGTTGCGGCTGACGTTCAGGGTGTCGGCCAGGATGCGCTCGGAGGGCAGCCGGGTCCCCGCGGGCAACTGCCCCGACCAGACCAGGGCCCGCAGCCGCCCGGTGAGCCGGGTGTGCAGGGCACCCTCGCCCGCCACCCAGCCCTCCAGCAGCCGGGCCAGCTGGCTACGGCCGACGACCGAGGCCACCGGTCGTGAATTGGCTCTCGCCTTTACAGGTGCCATGCAGCGATGATCGTTCAGGTTGCGACCGCAGGGCAAAGTGGAAGGGAGTCCGCCGATGGCCACAGTCGTCCTCGTCGGGACGCTCGACACCAAGGGCGCCGAGAACGAATTCGTCCGCGACCGGCTGCGCGTGGCCGGGGTGGACGTGCTGGTGGTGGACACCGGAGTGCTGGAACCGCCGGGCTTCCCGCCCGACATCACCCGGCAGGAGGTGGCTGCCGCGGCCGGGGCCGACTTCGACGCGCTGGTGGCCGCGCGCGACCGCGGCGCCGCCATCACCGCCATGGCCTCGGGCGCGGAGGTCGTGGTCCGCCGCCTGCACGAGGAGGGCCGGCTGGACGGGGCGCTGGCTTTGGGCGGGACCGGCGGGACCTCCATCGCCACCCGGGCCTTCCGGGCGCTGCCGCTGGGCGTGCCCAAGCTGGTGGTGTCCACCGCCGCCTCTGGCAACACCGCCGACTACATCCGCGAGACCGACCTGATCCTGATGCCGAGCGTGACCGACATCGCCGGGCTCAACCGGATCTCGACCCGGATCCTGGCCAACGCGGCGGCGGCGGTGGCCGGGATGGTGCTGGCCGCGTCCCTGCCCGCAACCGCGGCCGGGCGGCCGATGGTGGCGGCCAGCATGTTCGGCGTCACCACCCCCTGCATCACCCGGGCCCGGGCCCGGCTGGAGACTCTCGGCTACGAGGTGCTGGTGTTCCACATGACCGGCACCGGCGGCCGCACCCTGGAGGCGCTGGCCGCCCAGAGCCTGCTGGCCGGGGTGCTGGACGCCACCACCACCGAGCTGGCCGACGAGCTGAAGGGCGGCATCTTCTCGGCCGGCCCGGACCGGCTCACCGCGGCCGGGAAGGCCGGGATCCCGCAGGTGGTGTCGGTGGGAGCGCTGGACATGGTGAACTTCGGCCCGATGGACACGGTCCCGGCCGAGTTCAAGGACCGGAACCTGTACGTGCACAACCCGATCACCACCCTGATGCGGACCACGGCCGAGGAGAACACCGAGCTGGGCACCCGGCTGGCCCGCCGGCTCAACACGACCACCGGGCCGACCAGCCTGTTCCTGCCGCTGCGCGGGATCTCGGCCATCGATGTGGACGGGGCGCCGTTCCGGGACGAGGCCGCCGACCGCGCGCTGTTCGGCGCCATCCAGGGCGAGCTCGACACCGAGAAGGTCGAGCTGGTCGAGATGGACATGGACGTGAACGACGACCGGTTCGCCGACGCCATGGCCGACCGGCTGCACCAGCTGATCACCAAGGAGTAGCGCATGGCACGAGTTCCCCGCGGCGAGATCCTCGGCCGGCTCCGGCAAAAGGTGCAGAGTCGCGCGCCGATCGTGGGCGGCGGGGCCGGCACCGGGCTGTCGGCCAAGGGCGAAGAGGCGGGCGGCATCGACCTCATCGTCATCTACAACTCGGGCCGGTACCGGATGGCCGGGCGCGGTTCGCTGGCCGGGCTGCTGGCCTACGGGAACGCCAACGAAATCGTGGTCGACATGGGCAAGGAGGTGCTGACCGCGGTCGAGTCGGTGCCGGTGCTGGCCGGGGTGAACGGCACCGATCCGTTCTACGACCCGGACCGGTTCCTGCGCGGGCTGGCCGAGCAGGGGTTCTCCGGCGTGCAGAACTTCCCGACCGTGGGGCTCATCGACGGCACGTTCCGGACCAACCTGGAAGAGACCGGCATGGGCTTCGCGCTGGAGGTCGACATGATCCGGCGGGCCCACGACCTGGACCTGCTGACCAGCCCGTACGTGTTCTCGGCCGAGGACGCGGTGGCCATGACCGAGGCCGGGGCCGACCTGATCGTCTGCCACATGGGCCTGACCACCGGCGGCGCCATCGGGGCCGAGACGGCCAAGTCCCTGGACGACTGTGTGGACCTGGCCAGCGAGTGGTCCCGGGCCGCCCGGGGCGTCCGCGACGACGTGCTGGTGCTGGTGCACGGCGGCCCGGTGGCCGAGCCCAAGGACGCCGGCTACGTGCTGTCCCGGGCCGACGGGCTGCACGGCTTCTACGGGGCCTCGTCCATGGAGCGGCTGCCGGTGGAGCGGGCCCTGATCGAGCAGACCCGCGCCTTCACCCAGCTGACGTACTGAGGCACCGGCTCGGCGCGGGCCTGGTAAGAAGGACCGTGACTCGTTTCGAGAGCAAGGTGTGCCTGGTCAACGGAGCGGCGAGCCCGATCGGGCAGGCGGTCGCGAGCCGGTTCGCGCGTGAGGGCGGCACCGTGGTCGGGGTCGACCAGGCCGGGCATGAGGTCGGTGACCTGGCCCTGCGGGCCGACCTGACCGACGAGGCCCAGGTCGAGGCGATGTACGACCGGGTCGTCGCGGCCTACGGGCGGCTGGACGTGATCTACAACAACATGGGCCTGATGGACCGGGCCGACCACTCCGCGCTCGACCTCGACCTGGACACCTGGCGCCGGGTCCAGGACGCCAACCTGACCAGCATCTTCCTGGCCTGCAAGCATGGAGTCCGGCGGCTGCTGGACACCGAGCCGGCCGGGGGCGCGGTGGTCAACGCGGCCTCGTTCCTGGCCGACATCGGCGCCGCCACCGCACAGATGGGCTACGCCGCGGCCAAGGCCGGGGTGGTCCAGCTGACCCGGGACCTGGGCGTACACCTGGCCCGCAGCGGGGTGCGGGTGAACGCGGTGCTGTTCGGGCCGATTGAGACCCCGGCCCAGCGGGCGTTGCTCGAACGCAACCCGGGCGCGCTGGAGAAGCGGCTGGTGCATTGGCCGATGGGCCGGTTCGGCACCCTGGACGAGGCGGCCGGGGCGATCGCGTTCCTGGCCAGCGCGGACGCCGGGTTCATCACCGCGGCCGCGCTGCCGCTGGACGGCGGCATCACCCAGGCCTTCACCGTCCCGGAGTAGCCGCCGGGCGGGGCCCGCTCCATCTCGGCGGCACCGCCGACGTCACAGATCAGGCGTCGAGATCGTCAAGGTGACGATGGATGTCACTGGTGAAGCGGCCGATCAGCCGGGCGAACTCGGTCCGGTCGGCCTCGGGCCAGTCGGCCAGCATGGTGGTGAGCCAGCGGTGCCGGGCGACCAGGAACCGCCTCAGCACCCGGCGGCCGTCCGGGCTCAGCAGCAACCGGGACGCGCGGGCGTCGTCGGCATCGGCGGTCCGGCTGACCAGCTGCAGCCGCTCCAGCTGCTGGGCCTTACGGGTCACAGCTGGGGCGTCGATGCCGAGCCGGGCCGCCACCTCGGTGACGCGCAGGCCGGTCTTCTGCCCGTGCAGCGCGTAGAGCACGGCCAGCCCAGCCTGGTCGATGTCGACCCCGGCCACGCGGGTGAAGTGGTCGTGCAGCCGGGCCTGCTTCAGCCGGCGGCCCAGGGCGTACAGGGCCGTCTCGATGCTGGCGATGCAGCGGTCGTCGGGCTCGGCGGACATAGTGGCCAAGGTAACACGATATTTGCGTGCGGCAAGCAAAGAAGAAACGTACAGTTGGTCCTGATTGATTGCTTGCGGCAAGCAATTTAAACGCCGCTGGCCAGAACGCTTGCCTGCCGAGGGGCACGGAGGGGCGTGAGGTAATGGCTGAGGTTGACAGCGAGGCCACGGAGGCCGGGGAGCCCGCGGCGGCGGGGCGTTCGGCGGCGGGGACCGCGGCCGTGGGACCCGCGGCGGCGGGGGCAGCGCATCCGGAACGAGCCCCGGCCCTGAGCCGATGGCGGCGGGTGGCCCGGGAACTCGGACTACTGGCCCTGGTGGCCATCGTGTACGAGGAGATCGCGGCCCACCTGGTCCAGGCGGGCAGCGCGGCGGCCAGCCACGCGCTGATGATCGTGGGCGCCGAGCGAGCCCTCGGCCTGTTCGACGAGCGGGCCGTGCAGGCGGCGTTCTTGCACAACGACACGATCACCGACGCCTTCAACGCCTACTACGGCGGCACCCACTTCCTGGTGCCCGCCTTCGTCCTGGGCGGGCTGCTGTGGCGTCATCCCGGCCAGTACGGGCGGGCCCGGACCGCGCTGGTGGTGACCTCGGCGGTGGCGTTCGTGGTCTTCTGGCTGTTTCCGGTGGCGCCGCCGCGGCTGCTCCCGGCCCACTTCGGCATCGTGGACATGCTGCGGGCCCCGGACGGGTCCGGGCACTTCGAGAGCACCTTGATCACCACGGCCGGAGACCGGTACGCGTCCATGCCCAGCGTGCACGTGGCCTGGGCCGTCTGGTGCGCGCTGGCCCTGTGGCCGGTGGTCCGGCCCTGGATCCTGCGCGCCCTGGTGGTGGCCTATCCGCTGATGACCATCCTGGTCGTGGTGGTCACCGGCAACCACTACTTCCTCGACACCATCGCGGGCGCGGTGCTGTCGGTGGGCACCTGGATCGCGGTGACCCGGATCGGCGCCTGGCTGTCGGTGCGGCGGGCCTTCCGCCGCGGGACGGTGCCCCGCGACCACCGCCCGTGCCGGATCAGATCGGCCGCAGGCGCAGGGTCGTTGCGCGGGCCTGACCAGCAATGATCGCGTTGACGTAGGTGCCGGGGTAGCGCCCGTACTTGACCCGGTAGGCCTGATCGACCTGGTCGTTGAGGCCGGGCTCGGCGGGCTCCAGAGCCACGTCGCGGCCGCCCGCGGCGCGGCCCTCGCTGGCTTCGAGGTGACCTTCGTGCCGCTCCGGGACCGGCCGGTACCAGGTGGCCGACGGCCCGTTGACCGACCGCCCAAAGAGGTCGTCCCCGACCCGGACGATCCAGATCGTCACCGGGCGGCGCAGCGTCCCATCCGCCCGGCGGACCGCGAGCCGGACCTCATCGGCGGTCTCGAACGTGACCAGCTCGTTCGTGCTCCAGGCGGTGGGCGTGGTCATCGGGGGTTCCTCCTCGGGGGCGGGCCCGCTCTGGGCCTGCCTCCCATCCCTACCGCTGTGAGCTGGCCTTAACCGTCCGTGAACGATCCGGCCCCTCGAGCCGGCCGGACGCGGGCCGGGCCGTCCGGGCGGCTTCTTCAGGTTGAAGATGTTTTGTTAGAACTGCTGTTTAAGTGAGGTGGCTGGGGAAGCCGGGCGGGGACGACGACGAAAGGAATCATGATGATCGAGTGGCTGCACAACACGGGTGTCCGGTCCGAGTGGGCTTACCTGGCCGGGTTCACCAGCATCGGCCTGTCCTTCGCGGCCTGGACGGCTTCGAAGAAGGCGGAGGACGCCGGCACCGACCGGGCCGACCGCTGGGGCATCTTCGTCGGGCACTGGGCCCCGACGTTCTTCGGCCTGGGCAACGCCCTGCGCACCTACGAGAAGTAAGACCGGCGGACCGGGCGCGGTCCTGGCGGCTCAGCCGGCCAGGGCCTCGTCCACGGTCGCGGCCACCGGGATCAGCTGGTCAGCATGGGTCAGGGACAGTACCCGGGCCACCATGGGCCGCGGGCCGACCAGGACCAGGGCGCTGCCGGTCGTCTCGAACTGGCCCACCACGTCCAGCAGCACGTGCACCCCGGCCGAGGCCATGAACTCCACCCCGGACAGGTCGAGCACGACCCGGGTGCCCGGGGCCGCGCCGGCCTCGGTCAGCGCGTCGCGGAGGTCGCCCTGGGAGTGCATGTCCACGTCGCCGGTGACCGTGACCACGGTCCGGCCCGGCCCGGCGCCGGGGCTCAGCTGAATCGCAAAGGGCGCCTCGTCGGGCAGGCTGGCGCGGTCAGCTGGTGGTTCCCCGGACACTGTGCTTCCGACCCCCGTGGACCTGGCGAATGGCTGGGACACCACCCTAGTTGCGCCGGTCCCCGGGCAGCCAGCTTCCGCGCAGGCTCGCGACCTACTCGCGACCTGGTCGCGTCCTAGTCGGAGGTCAGCCGCTGACGGAGGAAGGCCAGGGCCCGGGACTGCAGACGGGAGACGTGCATCTGTGAGCAGTCCAGCTTGTCGGCCACCTGGGCCTGGGTCATGTTGCCGTAGAAGCGCATGAGCAGGATCCGCTGCTGGGCCGAGGGCAGCTCGTCCCAGTGCAGCCGCACCGAGTCCATGTCCACCGCCAGGTCCAGGGCGGAGTCATCGGCACCGAGGAGGTCGCCGGAGTCGCGCTCGTCCGAGACCGAGACCGGCGCGTCCAGCGACTCGGGGGCGAACGCCTCGTGAGCCTGGTAGGCGTGCCGCAGCGCGGCCGTGGTGACGTCCAGCCGGGCCGCGACCTGCTCGTCGGTGGGGGTCGCGCCCAGCTCCGCGGACAGCTCGGCCTGGGCCTTGCGGGCGTTGAGGAACAGTTCCTGGTCAGTGCGGCTGACCCGGATCAGCCAGCGCTTGTCGCGGAAGAACCGCTTGATCTCGCCGGTCACGCAGGCGTGCGCGTACGGCTTGAGCTCCTGGCGGACCTCGGGATCGAAGTTGTTGATCGCCTTCATCAAGCCCAGGAAGCCGACCTGGACCAGGTCCTCGTAGTACTGCGCGGGCAGCTGGTACTGGTGGGCCGAGCTGCGGACCAGGCCCTGATAGCGGGAGACCAGGGCGGACCGGGCGTCCTCCCCGCGCTGCGGGTCATCGAGCAGCTTGGCCACTTCGGCGTCGCTGAACGTGGTCAGATCGGGTGCGCCCGACGAGACGAAGGGCTCAGGACCAGCCAACTGATCAGCGACGGGCTGGCTGGTGTCGGGGCTTGTCGGGGGGCTGGCAGAAGCCGGCGAACCGGAGAGAAGGTGAGTCATCGCCATTCCGCTCAGATAGATCAGAGGCGATTGTCTTCACCTGTCTTCCACTGTAACCCAACTGAGATTTTTGGCCAGGGTGGGGTAGGTCTCAGTCCTAATTCCCGGCCTGAGCAGTCGAGAATTGGGTCCCGATCGCAGTCCCGGTTGCGGTTCCGTCAGTCCAGGGTCCCGGTCTCAGAAAGCCGCCGGGCCACATCGACCAGCTTGCGGTTGGCCTGCTGCGACCGTTCGGACAGCAGGGCGAAGGCCTGGTCGGGGGTGATCCGGTGGCGCTCCATCAGGATGCCTTTGGCCTGGCCGATGACATCGCGGTTACCCAGCGCCTGCCGCATCTGGTCGGCCCGGTGCGCCTCGGCCAGGGCCAGCGCGGCCTGGGTGGCGAACAGGCGGGCCACGTACTCGTCGGAGAGCGAGAACGCGGACCGGTCGGTGGCGTACAGGCTGACCGAGCCGAACTGCTGATCGTGCACGTAGAGCGGGACGCAGAGCATGCTGGCCACCCCGAGGGCCAGCGCGTGTTCCACGTATTCGGGCCAGCGATTCTCGGTGGTCATGTCGTCAACCCGGATTGTGACCTGGTCCCGGGACGAGTCGATGCAGGGTCCGGTGCCCGTCTTCTGCTGGATAACGTCCAGCGCCAGCGGGGGCTGGCCCGACACCGCCTGCGGCTCGAAAATGCCGTTCTCGTACAGGTTGACGCCCGCGTATTTGGCCGGGCTGATCGAGTCCACGGCGGTGTTCGCGATGGCGTCCAGCGTGGCCTGCAGGTTGGCCTCGGGGACGTGCAGGGCCCGGCCCAGCTGTTCCAGGATCGACCATGAGGCCAGGCCGACGTCTTCGGGCTCTTCCGGCTGCCCGACCATCCCGGGGCTTGTCTTCGTCGTCACACCTGCCTCCTCTGCGAACGGCCACGTCCTTCCCGGCGCGAGGCCCGGTCACACCATCCGGGGCCGACCAGGCCAGCTCTGATATAACACTCGGCCGGATTATCTGACAAGCATGGACTCAGATTTTCTGCTCGGCCATACTGAGACATATGGCGGCAACCGACGCCGACTGGAACGACCCAGACCTGGGCTTGTTCAGTATCTCGGTGGCGGCCCAGCTGGCCGGGCTGCATCCGCAGACCCTGCGCGGCTACGAGCGCGAAGGCCTGGTCGACCCGACCCGGACCGCGGGCGGGACGCGCCGCTACAGCCGCAACGACGTGACCCGGCTGCGCGAGATCTGCGGGCTGGCCACCGACGGCCTCAACCTGGCCGGCATCCGCCACGTGCTGATCCTGCAGGCGGAGACCCGCCGCTTGCAGGCCGAGATCGACCGGCTCCGCCACCGGTAGACGGCGGCCGGGGCCGACCCGATGGCCGGGGCCGGCCCGGCGGGTGGGGCGCACATCCATCGGCACAGGTTCCTCCGGGCATAGACCAGCCAGGCGGGCCACGTCTCCGGACCAGGCAACGGCGCGACGCCGGTGCTGCCGACGAACATTATTGGCCATGAGGCCGGTGCGACGCAAAACCGTTGCAGCTCCCCCGGAGAAGTCGCCGTCGCGCCGGATCGGCGGCGGACGTAAGGACTTCGTCAGGGCCACGACGGCGTCCGGCAGGTCACGGTGACCCGGCACGTACCCGGCCGGAACCCGGCGACCGCAGCGCGGCGGTCAGCGCGGCGAGCATGGCCCCGGCCTGGCCGGGGCCGGAGCGGGCAGCGGTGGCCGCGGCCTGGCGACCCTCCGGGGACAGGCACCACTGCCACCAGCCGTCCAGGGCCTCCTGGTCGGCAGCCCGGCTGGCCGGAAGGACGGCCGGCCAGGACCAGGCGGTGGCCTGGGCGGTGACCTTGCCGCCGCCGTCCACCGGGTCGACGGCCAGCACCGGGATTCCGGCCCGCAGGGCCAGGGCCAGACCGTGCAGGCGGGTGGTGACCACGATGTCCATCCGGCTCAGCAGGGCCTCGAAGGCGGCCGCGCTGGAGCACAGCCGCCAGTCCCGGGAGTCGAGCCGGGTCTCCAGCGGGACCGGAGCGCAGGACCGGCCGCCCAGCCAGCCGGTGAGATCCTCGGTCACCTGCTCGTGGCGGCGGCGCGCGCCGTACTCGCCCTGTCCGGACGCCAGCACCACCCCGGCCACCGGAACCGGCGGCGGGACCGGGGTGGCGGGCGGGACGGCCGCGGACAGGTCGCGGACCGGGCGGCCCCGGTCACTGTCGCGGGTCAGTACCAGGTCGAAGCCGGTACAGGCCGGGTCGGACCGGTCGATGACCGTGACTCCGATCGCGATCCGGCGCAGGGCCGCGAACCGGGTGTGCAGGCCGGCGACCGGCTCGCCGTGCAGCGGCCCGCACACGAAGACCAGGTCGGTGTACCGGCTGGGCACAGCGTCCTCCAGGCGGAGCGCGCCGGGCCGGAACACCGGGCTCCAGGCCACCTCGTAGCCGATCCCGGCCCGGCCCAGGGTTTGCTCCACCGCGGCCAGGGCCAGCACGTCGCCGGCCGTGGCCTCGCCGTGCAGGAAGCTGAACCACCCGGTCAGCAGGACCCGCCGGGCCGGGGCCGGCCCAGCCCCGGTTGGCCCAGCCGGGGCTGGCCCGGTCAGTGGTCCGCCGGCTTGGTCAGCTTGGCGTGCACGGCCGCCCGGGCCTGGTCGGGCATGAGCTTGGCCCCGGCCACCTGGACCTTGTTCTTCACCGACCCGCCGACCACCTGGCTCTTACCGGCCATCAGGGCCTCGAACCCGTCCTTGGCCACATCGGCCGGGTCGTCCTTGGACGATGAGTCGACCGGCGTCCCCGCCATCCCGGCCCGGTCGAAGAACTCGGTGTCGGTCGGGCCCGGCAGCAGCGCGGTCACCGTGACCCCGGTGTCCTTGAGCTCGTAGCGCAGGGCGTGCGCGAACGACTGGATGAACGCTTTGGACGCGGCGTAGGTGGCGTAGTACGGCCCGGGCATCTGGCTGGCGACCGAGGACGTGAACAGGACCCGGCCCGCGCCGCGGCGCACCATGTCCGGGACCAGCCGCTTGGCCAGGTGCACGGTGGACCCGATGTTCACCCCGATCAGCCGCTGCTCGTCGGCCAGCGGGATATCGGTGAAGGCCCCGCCGTTGCCGACGCCGGCGTTGAGAGCCAGCGCGTCGATCGGCCGCCCGGTGGTGGCGATCGCGGCCAGGACCCGTTCGGCCCCGTCGGGGGTGGACAGGTCGGCCACGACCTCCTGAACGGTGGTGCCGTGTTCGGCCACCTCCCCGGCGGCGCCATCGAGGCCGGCCTCGTCGGCGGTGATGAGGACGTCAAAGCCGTGCGCCGCGAACTGGCGGGCCAGCTCCCGGCCGATCCCGGTCGACGCTCCGGTGACCACGGCGAACGGCTTGGAGTCAGTCACGGTGTCTTCCTTCCGAGAAGGTCGCCGCGGGCCGCGACGCTGGATCGTCGGCTACCCGGCCGGCCGGGGTCAAACCGGTCAGCCCACGTAGCGGCGGGCGGCCGAGTCCCGGCGGGGCGCGTCGAGCAGCTGGATCCAGGCTTCGACCCGGGGCGGGACCGGGCGACGCTCGCGCAGCACCCAGGGCAGACCGCGCAGCGCCGCTCCGAACGCCGCGGCTGAGGTGCGGTCGCGGGGCACCGTGGCGGCCAGCTCGGCGGTGCGCCGCAGGGCCGAGCTGGCTGGGCGGCGCAGCCAGGTGAACCAGAGTGTGTTGCGGATGCCGAGCTGGCGTCGCCGGGCCGGGTCGCGGAGCGTGGACGCCTGATGGTGCACGACCGCGGCGGGCAGATAGCAGAGCCAGTGGCCGCCGGCCACCAGGTCGGCGCAGAGCAGTTCCTCCTCGCCGCCCAGCCACAACCGGGGCGAGAAGCCACCGGCCGCGCGGAACGCCGCGGTCCGGAGCACCGAGGCCCCGGCCATGATGCTGAGCAGAGCGGGACCGGGCAGGCCGGGCCGGCCGGGCAGTGGGGACCCGGCCAGCTCGGGGATGATCGGATCGTCGGTGCCGCCGGGTTCGACCACGATCCGGGCCGTGACCGAGGCGACGTCCGGGTGCGCGTCCAGGGCGTCGGCGGCCAGGGTGAGCGCGCCCGGCTCCCACCAGGTGTCGTCGTCGCAGAAGGCCGCGTAAGGCGTGGTGACCTGGCGCAGGGCGAGGTTGCGGCCGACCGCGCCGAGGTTGGT
>DASXJM010000432.1:0-2512 GCA_036497405.1 Streptosporangiaceae bacterium
GGCATCCAGCAGATCGAGCACGACCACGGCCCGGGGGAATGGACGTGACCGCGATCCGTTACCTGTCCTACGGCAGCTGGCGCGAGCTCAAGCGGGACCTGCTCAACGAGCTGTTCGAGGACGGCGTGTTCCGTTCCGAGCGGTACCTGTTCCGCGGCATGGGCAGCGCCGACTGGAAGCTGGCCCCCGCCTTTGACCGGCGGTTCGGCTACCTGGACGCCGACGAGCGGCTGCGGGTCTGGGACGAGCTGATCGAGCAGTGGCGGGCCGGCTGCCAGGAGCACGGGCATGTCCGGGCCGCCGGCGGCCCCGGCGGGGCCCAGCCCGAGGTCGCCCTGTGGGCCCTGGGCCAGCACTACGGCCTGCCCACCCGGCTGCTCGACTGGAGCACCAGCCCGTACATCGCGGCGTTCTTCGCGTTCAAGGAGTGCCTGGAGCGGCTGCCGCACCGGTTCAGCCACGTCGCGCTCTGGATCTTGCACCTGGACAACCCGGTCTGGGCCAAGGACCAGGGGGTCGAGATCGTCTCCGCCCCGGCCCTGGAGAACCTCCGGCTCAAGAACCAGAGCGGTAAGTTCACTCTGTCCCACACCCAGTTCGCCAGCCTGGAGGAGTACGTGACCGAAACCGGCTCCGGCGTGGCCCTGACCAAGGTCGTGCTGCCCGCCAGCGAGGCCGTGCCCGCCCTGCCCGACCTGGACTCGATGGGCATCAACAGCTACCGCGTGTACCCCGACCTCGGCGGGCTGGCCGAGATGGCGACCATGCGGCTGCTGCTCAGCGAGCTGACCGCGCGGGGCCGGTGAGACCGTGGCCTCTCCAGGGTGGCGGCGGGTCGGCCGCGACCTGCGGGACCGGCGGTTCATCGACGTCTACAGCGTGGCCATCGTCGCCTTCGTGCTGGCCCTCGTCTCGCTGATCGGCTACGGCTCGAGCCAGCTGCGCTGGTCGGTGGTGCTGGCCGCCCTCGGCCTGCTGGTGCTGCGCATCACGATCCCGGAGACGGCCCCCGAGGCCAGCGTCGACGAGCTGCTGCGGGACCGGTTCGCCTTCGACAGCGTGCCCCTGGCCGACCGGCTCAGGGACGCCCGCGAGGTGTGGATCTTCGCCCCGAGCGGGGTCAACCTGCTGAACGCCCACAACTGTGAGCTGCTGCGGTCCGGGCCGCTCGGCCGGGCGGGCGGGATCGTCCGGGTGGTGGTGCTCGATCCGGCCCGCGACGCCGCCATCGACCTGGCCACCCGGCAGCTGGACGATTCGCTGGACTTCCCGACCCAGAAGTTCCGCGCGTCGCTGGAGGCCACCATCGGCAAGCTGGAGGCCATCGCGGGCTGGCCGGTGGTGGGCAGCTTCCAGTACCGGATGCTGGCCTACAACCCCGGGTTCAGCCTGGTCGCGATCGACCCCAGCAGCCGGGGCGGCCGGGTGATCGTGGAGTTCCACGCCTTCCACAACGAGGCGACCTCGTCGCGGATGCATGTGGAGCTGACCCGCAAGCAGTCCGACCACTGGTACACCTACTGGACCGACCAGTTCGACCGCATCTGGTCGGCGTCGGCGCCACCCCAGGACGGATAAGAACGTCCGGCGGGCGCGTGTCCTCCGCCGATTCCGGCGACCTCCCCCTTAGCCTGATAACAGCAAGATATGGAAGGTCGAGTGGAGGAGACCAGGGCAGGCCATGGCAGTCCCGGATGACGGCATCCCGGCCGACGCAGCGGTGGATGCGTTCACGCGCCACCTGGCGGGCCGGTTCAGCGAGACCACCTGCCGGATCAGGCGGCGTTACCTCGAGGAGTACCTGGCCCACGCGCGGGCGGCCAGCGACGGCACCGGCCTCACCGTGGCCGAGCTGATGACCCCCGAGCGGGCCGACGCCTGGCTGGCCGATGCGGGCGCGGGCAAGCTGCGCACCCGCAACACCCGGTACGGCCCGGACGCGGCCGCGACCCCGAACTCGATGCGGGTCCGCACCGACTCCTGGAACGCGTTCGCGCAGTTCCTCGGCTGGCCGGACCGGCTGACCACGCCACCGCCGGTGGCCGGCTTTCACCTGACCCCGTCCGACACCGAGGGCCTGCTGCACGACCTGAGCGCCCGCCGGCCGATCGGGTCCAACTTCGCGACGTCGGTGCGGACGGCGGCGATGGCCGCGCTGGTGGCCGACACCGGCCGGGGTGTCCCCGAACTGGCCGGTCTCAAGGTCGGCGCCCTGCACCTGGACGGTGAGCCCCGGGTCGACCTGGGCGAGGACGACCCGTGCCCGCTCAGCGACGCCGCCGCCCAGATCCTCACCCGCTGGCTCAACGTCCGGGCCGAGATCGTCGAGGAACTGCAGGGCAGCGACCCCGGTCACCTGTGGGTGCCGACGAAGCCCGGGCGGCCCCGCGGTGGTCAGCCGCCGGTCAAGCCCGGGCTCAACCAGGCCGCGGTCCGGACCCTGCACGCCGCTCACCGCACCCTGGTCAGCCAGGTGCTCGGGGCGCCGCTGCGCCCGGGCGCGTTCCGTGAG
>DASXJM010000433.1:0-1828 GCA_036497405.1 Streptosporangiaceae bacterium
GCGCCCGGGATCAGGGGGAGCGTGTGCCGTGACTCCGCGCTTGCCGAACGGGGCCCGGCTCACCCCTGAGCGCGTCCGGTCGATGACCTTTCGCCTGGCCCGGCTGGGGCATCGCGGTCTCGACGAGGATGACGTGCGGGATTTCTGCGGGCAGGTGGAAGCCGAACTGAACCAGCTGCTGCGGGAACGGAACGCGTTCCAGCGCGAGGTACACCGGCTGCGGAGTTGGGCTCGGGCCCAGAACCAGGCCGGGAGTCACGCCCGGAATCGGGCCGGGACCGGGCCGGCCCTGCCCCTGGGCGCCCCGACCACCGCCGAAGCCGCAGCCGGAGCCAGGTGGGCATCGGAGCCGCACGCGGCGGTCGAAGCCCGGACGGCTGGGCCGGGTGAGGCGCGGGCGGCTGGGATCGCCGGGGTGCCCGCGCTGGCCGGCGCGGGCGGGCACTCGCTCACCCCGCCGTACGGTCTGGGCCTGGCCGCGCCGCGGTGCCGGCACCAGGACGCGCACGGCCAGGCCGTCCGCATCCTGGCCAAGGCTCAGCAGACCGCCGACCAGTACGTCTCCGATGCTCACGCCTACAGCCGGACCGTGGCCCACGACGCTCAGCGGCGGCGCGAGCGGATCCTGGCCGAGGCCCACGCCCAGGCCACCGTCATGCTCGAACAGGCCCACCATGCCGCCGTCCGGGCCGGCTTCACCCAGGACCAGCGCCCGCCCCGGCCGCGCGGTGGCCTCCCGCTCGACCAAGGCCCCGCCCGCCACCCAGGTGGCCTCCCGCTGGGCCAAGGTCCCGCCCACCGCCCCGGCGGCCTCCCGCTCGACCAGAGCCTCACCCGCCACCCGGGCGGCCCCCCGCCGGGTCACGGCCCCGCCCACCCAGCGGCCATGGTCTCGGCCTTGCCCGCCCCCGTGTTGTCCGCCCCCGTGCCAGAGCCACGCCCGTCCGCGTCCACCCGCGCTCCGGATCGGACCCCAGCGGCCGACCCTGCGATCTACAACGCCGTGGTCGCCCGCTTCCCGCACGTGGCCCCGGTCCGCCGGGAACTGCCGGCCAGCCCAGCGCCCAGCCAGGCCGCCCACCCGGCCTCCATGTACGACTTCCCGCCCCGCTACGGCCCCGACCCCAGCGCCCCGGGAGCCGAGAGCGACCCGGGAGGCCAGAGTGGCCCGAGAGGCTCGAGTGACCAGAGTGGTCAGAGCGGCCAGAGAGGCCGAACCGGAACCGGCGCCCACCGGGCCAGCCAGCCGCGGGCCAGCAGCAACCCCGAGCCCTCCCGCTACCCCGAGCCCTCCCGCTACCCCGAGCCCTCCCGCTACCCCGAGCCCTCCCGCTACCCCGAGCCCCCCAGCTACCCGGACCCCTCCGGCTACAACCTGCCTGCGCCCCCGTCGGACTACAGCACGGTCATCGACTACCCCGGCCCGGCCGGCGACTACCAGGCACTGGGCCCGGTGCACCACGAGCGGCCCCAGGACGACCCCCGCCGCGACCGCCGCGACCGGCGCGACCGGTCCGGCCGGAACAACGCCTGGTTCAGCCGGAACGCCAGCGACGAGACCGACCGCGAGGCCCGCCGCTACCTGGACCAGTACCGGGACCCCGATTCCGGCGATTCCCGGTTCCCGTTCTGAGCCGCCCGCCCCACCCGAAGCCGCCCGCCCCACCCGAAGCCACCCAGAGCCCGCCCCAACCCACCCTGAACCTCGGGAAACGTGTCCGTAACATAAGCCGGGCCGGATTCACGTTGCCGACACATTTTGGCATGCCGGCGGAAACTCCTGTGCCCGAAAGTAACGGCCAGGAGAGGAAAGGGTGGTCGTATGAAG
>DASXJM010000434.1:0-10636 GCA_036497405.1 Streptosporangiaceae bacterium
TCCCGGCAGCAGCCGCGGCGCACCACCGCGGCCCGGCGGCGCTCGGCGGCCCAGCGGAAGAAGCGGCGGTAACTTCGTGGCCGACCAGACCACCGGCGCCGACGGCGCCCTGGACGACCTGATCAAGAGCCACATCCGGGACGTACCCGACTTCCCCGAGCCGGGCATCTCGTTCAAGGACATCACCCCGCTGCTGGCCGACGGCCCGGCCTTCGCCGCCGTGATCGGCGCGCTGGCCACCGGGAACGGTGCCATCGACAAGGTGGCCGGGATCGAGGCCCGTGGCTTCATCCTGGCCGCGCCGGTGGCCACCCAGCTCGGCTGCGGCTTCGTCCCGGTCCGCAAGGCCGGCAAGCTGCCGGCGGCGACCTACCGCGAGGACTACCAGCTGGAGTACGGCACCGCCACCATCGAGGTGCACACCGACGCCTTCGCGCCCGGCGAGCAGGTCCTGATCATCGACGACGTGCTGGCCACCGGCGGCACTGCTCTGGCCACCGCCGACCTGGTTCGCCGGGCCGGGGCCGAGGTGGCCGGGGTGGCCGTCCTGCTCGAGCTGTCCTTCCTCAACGGCCGGGCCAAGCTCGGCGACCTCCCCTTCACCGCCCTCCTCACTGTTTGATTATTGATTACCCCACTCGCGCCTGACCTGCGCAGGCTCGCCACGCTGGGAATTGTCCGCCGGTAGACTTAGTTGACGGCACATGGACAGGAGCGCGAGTGGCCAGTGAGGTGATATCAGCTAGCACGACCGGAACCGGTGCGACCCCGGCCCGCGCGCCCGGCACAGAAAATCCGCCGGACAGCCCGCAGGAAGGCCAGGTCAGCGCCGAGCCTGTCGCTGCCGAAGCTGACGTGCCCGCCGATGCCCCCACCACTCAGGCCGATGATGCCGCACCCGCAACCCCCGCCTCCGGCGCTTCTTCGAAGCCCGAGCCGAAACGACCCCGGACCACTCCAGCCGCGGGTGGTCCCGCCGCACCCGCGTCCGGCGCCTCGGTCCGGCGCCGTCTGGCCCGTCTGGGAGCGCAGCGCGTGGCTACGGTGAACCCGGTGCTCGAGCCGCTGATCAAGACGGTCCGGGCCACCCACCCCAAAGCCGACATCCGGCTGATCGAACGCTCCTACGACGTCGCCGCCTACTGGCACCGGAACCAGAAGCGCAAGAGTGGCGACCCCTACATCACGCACCCGCTGGCCGTGGCCACGATCCTGGCCGAGCTGGGTATGAACACCGACACGATCAGCGCCGCCCTGCTGCACGACACCGTGGAGGACACCCCGTACTCCCTGGCCGAGCTGCGCGGGGACTTCGGCGAGGACATCGCGGCCCTGGTCGACGGCGTGACCAAGCTGGACAAGGTCAAGTACGGGGACGCGGCCCAGGCCGAGACCGTGCGCAAGATGGTCGTTGCGATGTCGCGGGACATCCGGGTCCTGGTCATCAAGCTGGCCGACCGGCTGCACAACATGCGGACCCTGCGCTACCTGGCCCGGGAGAAGCAGGAGCGCAAGTCGCGCGAGACGCTGGAGATCTTCGCCCCGCTGGCCCACCGGCTCGGCATGAACACGATCAAGTGGGAGCTGGAGGACCTGGCCTTCGGAACCATGTACCCCAAGCGCTACGACGAGATCGCCCGGCTGGTGTCCGAGCGGTCCCCGCGCCGGGACGTGTTCCTGCAGGAGGTCATCGAGCACGTCTCCGGCGACCTGCGCGAGGCCAAGATCCGGTCCACCGTCACCGGCCGCCCCAAGCACTACTACTCGATCTACCAGAAGATGATCGCCCGCAACGTCGGGTTCGATGACATCTACGACCTGGTCGGCATCCGGGTCCTGGTCGACTCGGTCCGCGACTGCTACGCGGCGCTCGGCACCATCCACGCGCGATGGAACCCGGTGCCCGGGCGGTTCAAGGACTACATCGCGATGCCGAAGTTCAACATGTACCAGTCGCTGCACACCACGGTGATCGGTCCCGGCGGCAAGCCGGTCGAGCTGCAGATCCGCACCTGGGCCATGCACAAGCGGTCCGAGTACGGGGTGGCCGCGCACTGGAAGTACAAGGAAGAGTCGATCTTCGGCAACCGGGCCAAGGAAGACGGCAACAGCCCGGACATGGCCTGGCTGCGCCAGCTGGTCGACTGGCAGCGGGAGGCCACCGACCCGGCCGAGTTCCTGGAGTCGCTGCGGTTCGACCTGGCCGCCGCCGAGGTGTACGTGTTCACCCCGCGCGGCGAGGTGATCGCGCTGCCGCAGGGCGCCACCCCGGTCGACTTCGCGTACGCCATCCACACCGAGGTCGGGCACCGCACCATCGGCGCCCGCGTCAACGGCCGGCTGGTCGCGCTGGAGAGCACGCTCGACAACGGCGACACCGTCGAGATCTTCACCTCCAAGGCCCAGGAGGCCGGCCCGAGCCGGGACTGGCTGCAGTTCGTCCAGAGCGCCCGGGCCCGTAACAAGATCCGGCAGTGGTTCTCCAAGGAGCGGCGCGAGGCGGCCGCCGAGTCCGGCAAGGACTCGATCGCCCGGGCCATGCGCAAGCAGAACCTCCCGGTCCAGCGGCTGGCCACCGCCGACGCGCTGCTGTCCATCGCCCACGACCTGCGCTACGCCGACCTGACCTCGCTGTACGCCGCGGTGGGGGAGGGGCGGGTCAGTGCCGAGTCGGTGGTGGACAAGCTGGTCCGCTCGCTCGGCGGTCTGGCCGGCGCCGAGGAGGACATGGCCGAGGCGGCCTTGCCGACCTCGGTCGAGGCCGCCCGCCCGCACGCATCCGGCGACTCCGGCGTCATGGTCGAGGGTGGCGCCGACGTGTGGGCCCGCCTGTCCAAGTGCTGCACCCCGGTACCGGGCGATGACATCCGCGGCTTCGTCACCCACGGCAACGGCGTCTCCGTGCACCGCACCGACTGCGTCAACTTCATCCACCTGGCCGAGTCCCAGCCCGAGCGCATGGTCGACGTGCACTGGTCGCCCACGGACGCCTCGGTGTTCCTGGTCGCGATTCAGGTCGAGGCGCTGGACCGGACCCGGCTGCTGTCCGACGTGACCCGGGTCCTGTCCGACCAGCACGTCAACATCTTGTCGGCCTCGGTCACCACCACCCGCGACCGGGTGGCGGTCAGCCGCTTCACCTTCGAGATGGGCGCGCCCAAGCACCTCGGCCACGTCCTGCGCGCCGTCCGGGCCATCGACGGCGTCTACGACGTCTACCGGGTCACGAATTAGCGGGCAGATTTATTCACCGTGGCCGGTCAGCACCGGCCGTACTCCGCTCCCCGGCCGCGTCAGCGTGATCCCCGTTTGCTGGATAATGGCCTAGAAATCACGGTGCCGACAGCGGACAGGGCGGTGGTGGCGTGGGGGCCTTCTGGGAGTCGTTCCGTCTCGACCCGCGTCAGGCCGGCAACGCGCCAATGCGGGCCTCGGACGCCGACCGGGAAGTCGTCCGGGGTGTGCTGGCCGACGCCTACGCCGATGGGCGCCTCACCCGCGAGGAGTACGACGAGCGACTGAGCACCCTGTACGAAAGCCGGACCCTCGGCCAACTGCCCGCGCTGGTCACCGACCTCGAGCCCCTGGACGGCCCGGCCCCCGCGCCCGCGGTCCCGGTGCCCAGCCCCGGCACCGACCTGCGCACGCGAGCGGCCCGCAAGTGGCGCAAGGACGTGGAAGAGTCGTTTGTCGGCTTCCTCATCCCCAGCATCATCTGCGTGGTCATCTGGATCGCGGCCACCGGCGGGAGCTTCTTCTGGCCGGTGTTCCCCATGCTGTTCCTCGGGCTCAACCTCATCAGGACCGTGGCCCAGCGCGAATCGATCATCGACCGTGAGGTCCTCCGGCTGCAGGAGCAGCCAGCCGAGGACCCCCCTCCCGAACTCCCCCCGCACCCATAACCGAAGTCTGCCGTCAGTGCATGGTGGCGATGACGCCGCCGCCCAGGCCGGCCAGCACGATGCCGGCCACCACGATGCGGGCCTGGCGGGTGCCGGGTGCGGGAACGCGGAACACCCAGATGCCGAGGCTGGCGTTCACCACCAGGCTGAGCTGGGCGATGGTGAAGCCCGCGCCGGTGCCGACCCGGGCCACCAGGCCGAGCAGGGTGAGGTTGCCGATGCCGAACAGGACCCCGGCCCCCAGCAGCGTGCCGGCGGCGCGGGCGCCCAGCCGGACCGGCTCGCCCGCCGGGAGCGCGAGGGCCAGGCTGCCGGCCAGGATTCCGAGCGCGAGCGGAAAGTTGCCCACCTGGGCCGGGACCGCGGCCCACTGGGCCGGTACGAAGTAACTTCCCCACAGGACCCCGGCCCCGGCCGCCCACAGCAGCCCGGCCCGCGCCGAGGTCCCGGGCCGGCCGGAATCGGCTTCGCCCCGGGCCCCGGCGATCAGCAGGACCCCCAGCACGATGGTCAGAAACGCGACGCCGAGGACGGCGAACCGTGCGCCCGAGAAGCCGTCCAGCTCACCGAACAGCAACGCGCCCCAGACGAACGCGACCACGATGTTGAGGGGCGTCCAGGTCCCGGCCGCGCGCGCGAGCCCGATCCTCCGCGACGCCTGGAAGACGCAGTAGTTGCCGCCCGCCCACACCACACCGCCCGCCAGCGGCAGCCAGAAGTCCCGCCAGCCGAACGTCAGGCCGGCCCCACTGATCAGCAGGGCTATCCCCGCGAAGACGACGTTGCCCACGGCAACGCAGAAGATGCGGGTCCGCTCGGGTATCCCGGCCCGCCACTGGGCCAGCGGAATCCAGGTCCCGAAGGCGGCCACCAAGATCACCGCGAGCAGCGCGCTCATGGCCACAGTTTATCCTCGTTCGGCGAGGATAAAAGAGGAACCCGGCCGGAACCTCCTGATCCACTGGGGCGCGCGACAATGAGGTCGTGCCTACGGACCCGCAGGACAACCCGCATGCCGCCTGGCGGATGGAAGTGGCCCGGCAGGTGGCCGCCGCTTACACCGAGAATCCCAAACTGGCCGCGCTGACCGTGAGCGGGTCGGTCGGGGCCGGGCTGGCCGACCGGTTCTCCGACCTGGAGCTGGACTGCTACTGGGCGCAGGCTCCCACCGACCAGGACCGCGCCGGCCCGGTGGAAGCCCTGGGCGGGAAGCTGACCAAGCTGTGGGACTACGACGCCGACGAGGAGGAGTGGAGCGACGATTTCCAGCTGGACGAGCTGGACGTCACCGTCAGCAACTTCCTGACCAGCACCATCGACCGGTGGCTGGACGGCGTGATCCGGCACGCCGACACCGACCTGGTCAAGCACATGCGGCTGGCCGCCCTGCAGCGCTCGCAGGTCCTGGTCGGCCAGTCCCTGGTCGAGTCCTGGCGGGCGCACGCGGCCAAGTATCCGGACCGGCTGGTCACGATCATGGTCGAGCAGACCCTGGACCCCGCCGTGCTCGGCTGCTGGGGAACCCGCGAGGCGCTGGTCAGCCGGGGTGACGACCTGGCCGCGCAGGCTCTGCTGAGCCGGGTCGGCTACGCCGTGGCCGGGACGGTGCTGGCCCTCAACCGGGTCTACCTGCCCCACCGCCAGCTGAAGTGGCAGCAGCACCTGCTGTCCGGGCTGGAGGTGGCCCCCGACCAGCTCAACGACCGTCTGAACGCGCTGACGTCGAGCCCGGCCGGCGACGCCATCCGCGCCGCCGAGCTCCTGCTGGCCGACACCGTCCAGCTGGCCCAGACCCACAGCGACGCCGACCTGACCGACTTCCGCGCCGAACTGGCCGAACGCCGCCCCGCCTTGGACCCCCGAAATTAACCGCTGAACTCGGCCAGCGTTCTCTCGGCTTCTTCCAGCCAGGAGCGGCGGGCTTCCAGGGCTTCCTGGGCGTTCCGCTCGGCCTTGGCGTCGCCCTTTTCCTGGGCCTTGGCCAGCTGGCGTTCCAGGCCTTCGATGGCCGAGCGGAGCTGGGTCACGGTGCCTTCGGCCCGGGCGATGGCCTCGGGGTTGGAACGCCGCCACTGGTTGTCCTCGGCCTTGCGCACGGCCTCCTCGACCTTGCGCAGGCCGCCCTCCAGCTTGTCGCGGGAATCGCGCGGCACCCCGCCGGCCTGTTCCCACTTCTCCTGGATGGCGCGGAGCGACTGCCGGGCCGAACGCAGGTCGGTGATGGGCAGCAGCGCCTGCGCCTGCTCCAGCAGGGCCTCCTTGACCACCGCGTGCTCGCGCAGCTCGGCTTCCTTCTCCGACAGGGCTTCGGCCCGGGCCGCGAAGAACTGGTCCTGGGCCGCCTTGAACCGGCCCCACAGGTCTTCCTCGGCCTCCCGGCTGGCCCGGCCCGCGGCCTTCCAGGCCCGCATCAGGTCGCGGAACGTGCCCGCGGTCGGGCCCCAGGCCGTCGAGGTGGACAGCGACTCGGCGTCGGCCACCAGCCGCTCCTTGCGGACCCGGACCTCTTCGCGCTCCTCTTCCAGGCCCGCGAAGTAGGCCTTGCGGCGCTTGGTGAAACTGTTCCGCGCCGCCGACAGCCGCTTCCACAGCACGGCCTCGACCGACCGCTCGGCGTGTGGGGCCGTCTTCCACTCCTCCAGCAGCTCGCGCATGCGCTCACCGCTGCTCTTCCAGTGGGTGGCCTCGGCCGCGATGTGCTCGGCCTCGTCGACGATCCGTTCCTTGATGTCGCGGGCCGCCGTCCGGGCCTGCTCGCGCTGGGCCTTGACCTCTTCGCGCTTGTGCCCGACCACTCCGGTCAGCTTGTCCAGCCGCCCGCACAGACCTTCCAGGTCGCCGATGGCGTTGGCCTCGGTCACGGTCTTGCGCAGCCGCTCCACCGACGACTGCGCCTGCGCCGGGGACAGGTCGGTCGAGTTCAGGCGCTGCTCCAGCAGCGTGACCTCGGTCTCCAGCGACTCGTACTTGCGCCGGAAGAAGGCCAGGGCCTCCTCCGGGCTGCCCGCCTGCCACGAGCCGATGACGCGCTCGCCGTCGGCGGTACGCACGTAGACCGTACCGTCGGGATCAACCCGGCCCCACGGATGATTGGCGGTGGTCACGGCGAACCTCCTGGTAGTGCTGGCCCGGTGCGGACCGGAAAGTAACGTCTCTCCAGTTTGCGCACCGTTCTGCTCGCTAGTCTGCATCACATTTGCTTGATGGTTACGCTCTTGATGACGACGCTTTCCTTGGGATGACCGTCGCCGGTGCCATTGGAGTTGTCACTTCCCGCCTTGGCGATGGCGTCCAGGATCGGCAGGCCCTGGGTGATCGTGCCGAACGGTGTATAGCTGGCCGGCAGGGTCGTTGAATTCTTGTAGACGAGGAAGAACTGGCTGCCATTGCTGTTCGGCTGGCCGGTATTGGCCATGGCCACCGTGCCCGCCGTGTACTTGGCCCCGGTCAGGTTCTCGTTCCCGAAGTCGTAGCCCGGGCCGCCCTGGCCGGTTCCGGTCGGGTCGCCGCACTGCAGGACGTAGATGCCACTGGTGGTGAGCCGGTGGCATTTGGTGTTGCTGAAGTAGCTCTGCTTGGCCAGCGAGACGAACGAGTTGACCGTGCAGGTCGCCTTGCTGTTGGCCAGGTTGATGACGATGTTGCCGCGGTTGGTGGCCAGCGTGGCCTGGTAGCTCGCCTGGTAGTCCGGCTTGGTCGCCGGCAGGCTGACCTTACGGGCGGCGGTCCCGCTCTTGGCGTAGCTACAGGTGTGCGCGGGCTCGGACACCGTGGCGGCCGAGGAGGAAGCGGACGCCGTCGCGGACGCGGTGGCCTTCGGCGACGCGGAGGACTTGCCCCCGCCCGTGCCGAACAGGAAGTAACCACCTACGGCCAGGGCGGCTACCACGCACGCCCCTCCGGTGGCCATCGCGCGGATCCGCACCTTGCGCGCCTGCTCGGCACGGCGTGTCTCTTGCCGTGCCAGGCGCTCCCGGGCGAGCCTGCGCTGACGATCTTTCTTTCCCGCCACCGGTCAAATCCTCCTCATTGGGTGCCGGCGGTCCCGCCATCAGCGAATCTTCGCGAATCGTACCTGGATAGCTGTTAACGCGGTACCGCCGTTATCGGTTCGCAGCCGTGTCTGTCGGCTCGGTAGCCTGTACCGACCCGGCGCGTTCCGCCGAACCTACCGGGAGTACGTATCAGAAAGGACGACCGTGCTTGTCACCGGGTTCCCCGCGGGCGCATTTGCGGCAAACTGTTATGTTATTGCGCCCGGAGACGGTGAGGAATGCGTGATCGTGGACCCCGGCCAGGACTCGCTGGGCGGGATCGACGAGATCGTGACCGAGCACCGGCTCAAGCCGGTCGCCGCTATCGCCACCCACGGGCACCTGGACCACATCTGGTCGATAGCGCCGCTGTGCGGAGCCCGGGACATCCCGGCCTACGTCCACCCGGAGGACCGGGCCCTGCTGTCCGACCCGGCCCGCGGCCTGCCGCTCGGCGCCGACCAGCAGCTGTTCGGCGGTCTGACCTTCACCGAGCCCGATGACGTGCGCGAGCTGACCGAGGGCCTGACCCTGACCCTGGCCGGGGTGGACTTCGTGGTCGATCACGCGCCCGGGCACACGCCGGGCTCGGTGACGTTCCGGCTGCCGCCCGGCATCTCCGGCGTCGACGACCCGGCCGGCACCATGCTCTCCGGCGACCTGCTGTTCGCCGGGTCGATCGGCCGCACCGACCTGCCCGGCGGGGACTACCAGACCATCCTGGCCAGCCTGGCCCGGGTCTGCCTGCCCCGCCCGGATGAGACCATCGTCCTGTCGGGCCACGGCCCGGCCACCACGATCGGGGCCGAGCGGCGCGGTAATCCGTTCCTGGCCGGCCTCACCCCGCAGCAGGGACCGGCCAGGGGATTGTGACCACCGAGCTCGGGGTGTGGCCGCCTTGCGGGCCGGCCCGCCCGACCACCGACCTTCAATAAATGTGAAAGCGAGAAACTGAATGATCCGCACGCATGGGGCGGGGACGCTGCGCGCGTCGGACGCCGGTGAAACCGTTGTCCTGGCGGGCTGGGTGGCCCGGCGGCGCGACCACGGCGGCGTCGTCTTCATCGACCTGCGCGACGCCAGCGGCATCGTCCAGGTCGTCTGGCACGAGCAGGAGAGCGCGGCCGAGACCGACGAGGCCGGGCACCTGCGGGCCGAGTTCTGTGTGAAGGTCACCGGCACGGTGCGGGCCCGCCCGGCCGGCAACGAGAACCCCGAGCTGCCCACCGGCGCCATCGAGGTCGACGCGGCCGAGCTGGAGGTGCTCAGCGAGGCCGACCCGCTGCCGTTCCCGATCGAGGGCGGCCCGGCCGACCTGAACGAGGAGGCCCGGCTCCGTTACCGCTACCTGGACATCCGCCGCGAGGCCATGGCCCGCAACCTGCGGATCCGGTCGCAGGCCACCTACCTGATCAACGACGTGCTGCGCGACCACGGCTTCGTCTACGTGGAGACCCCGTACCTGACCCGGTCCACTCCCGAGGGCGCCCGCGACTTCCTGGTCCCGGTGCGGCTCCGCCCCGGCAACTGGTACGCGCTGCCGCAGTCCCCGCAGCTGTTCAAGCAGCTGCTGATGGTGGGCGGCATGGAGCGGTACTACCAGCTGGCCCGGTGCTTCCGCGACGAGGACTTCCGCGCCGACCGGCAGCCCGAGTTCACCCAGATCGACCTGGAAATGTCGTTCATCAACCGCGAGGACGTCGTCGCCGTCGGTGAGGCCCTGGTCCAGCGGCTGTGGAGCGAGGTGCTGGGCTACGAGATCCCGCTGCCGCTGCCGCAGATGACCTACGCCGACGCCATGGCCCGGTACGGCTCGGACAAGCCGGACCTGCGCTTCGGCTACGAGCTGACCGACATGACCGACTACTTCGCCGACACCGGCTTCCGGGTGTTCCAGAACCCGTACGTGGGCGCGGTGGTCATGCCCGGCGGCGGCCAGCAGACCCGGCGTGAGCTGGACGCCTGGCAGGACTGGGCCAAGGCCCGTGGCGCCCGCGGCCTGGCCTACGTGGTGGTGCAGCCGGACGGCGCGCTGGCCACCTCCGGCCCCGTGGTCAAGAACCTGTCCGAGAAGGAGCAGGCCGGGCTGACCGACGCCACCGGCGCCCAGCCCGGCGACTGCATCTTCTTCGCGGCCGGCCCCCCGCGCGAAGCCCGCGAACTGCTCGGCGCGGCCCGGCTCGAGATCGGCCGCCGCTGCGACCTGATCGACCCCACCGCCTGGGCCTTCACCTGGGTCGTGGACGCCCCGATGTTCGAGGAGACCGACGGCGGCGGCTGGACCGCGGTGCACCACCCGTTCACCGCCCCGCTGCCGGAATGGGCCGACAAGTTCGAGGCCGACCCCGGCCACGCGCTGGCCGACGCCTACGACATGGTCTGCAACGGCTACGAGATCGGCGGCGGATCGATTCGTATCCACCGCTCGCAGATGCAGCAGCAGGTGTTCGACACCATCGGGCTGTCCCGGGCCGAGGCCCAGTCCCAGTTCGGCTTCCTGCTCGAGGCGTTCAAGTACGGCCCGCCCCCGCACGGCGGCATCGCGTTCGGCTGGGACCGCCTGATCATGCTGCTGGCCGGCCAGGACAGCATCCGCGAGGTCATCGCGTTCCCCAAGGCCGCCTCGGGCCTGGACCCGCTGACCGGGGCCCCGACCCCGATCACCAAGGCCCAGCGCAAGGAGGCCGGCATCGACACCCC
>DASXJM010000435.1:0-7375 GCA_036497405.1 Streptosporangiaceae bacterium
ACGCCGGGGTGGACGTCGGCGCGGCTACCGGTTGGTGGCGGCGGGGGCGGTGTGAGCCGGGGCGGATGAACAGCCCTGGACCCAGGCGATACCGCAGGCGGCGTCGCCGTGGCCGGTGGTCGGGCCGATGCGGCTGAGCACGGTGACCGAGATCAGGATCATGAACAGCACGAACGCGGCCATCGCCATCGGGGCGTACTGGACCACGCGGGAGGGCCGGAGGCGCTCGCGGAGTGGCATCTCGAGGTGGGACACGCGCCGGTTGAAGCTGGTCAGCGCGGCGGCGAGCTTGGGATCGGAAAGGTGAAGCGCCCGCTCGATCTGTCCGAGCAGGCGCTGCTCACTGCGTCCCAGGCCCATGCCTTTTACCTCCGGAGGATGCTGGGCTGGAGGCAGCGGGGGGCCGCCCATGATGACATGGGCTGATTTCCAGCGGTATGAATGCTGTCGCCCGCCGGAGGCCGCCACACTGCGGCCCGGAACCTCAGTTCCCCGGACGTCGGCGTTGGTCCGTGCCCGGGCAGAAGCCACCCAGTTGACCAGATATGCCTGGTCAGCACGGCAATGCCCACAGTGTACGGGGTGTGGACGGCTGATGCCGCCCACCTGAGCCAGATGGTCACGAGATGATCACGGCCGGCCCGGCGGCCCCAGCTGGACCGGGCCGCCCCGGGGGAGGAAAGCCGGGGCGGCGCGGCCCGCTGAAACAGATCAGGCCGAGGCCGGGGCGCGGGACTGGCCGGCGGCGGCGGAGCCGTACGGCTCGGGCACGGTGTCGCGGCGCTTGCGGACCGCGGCGGCCAGGCCGTTGAGCGCCCCCGCCGTGGTGTCCATGTCCATGCAGCCGTCGGTGATGCTCTGCCCGTAGACCAGGCCGTCCAGCGGGCCCGGCTCCTGGCGGCCGGCCTGCAGGAAGCTCTCCAGCATGACGCCGACGATCCCCTGCTCGCCGGCCGCGATCTGCTCGCCCAGGGCCTCGGTCACGATCGGCTGGCGCCGGTAGTCCTTCTCGCTGTTGCCGTGGCTGGCGTCGACCATGATCCGGCGGGGCAGCTTGGCCTTGGCCACCAGGTCGAGGGCGGCGGCGACGTCGGCCGGGTGGTAGTTCGGGCCGCCGCGGCCCCCGCGCAGGATGATGTGACAGTCGCTGTTGCCGGTGGTGTTGACCACGGCCGCGGCCCCGGCCGGGGTGACGCCGAAGAACGTGTGCGAGGCGGCCGCGGCCCGGCAGGCGTCGATGGCCACCTGGGCGTCGCCGTCGGTGCCGTTCTTGAAGCCCATCGGCATGGACAGGCCGGAGGCCAGCTGGCGGTGGATCTGGCTCTCGGTGGTGCGCGCGCCGATGGCCCCCCAGGCCACGGCGTCCGCGATGTACTGCGGGGTGACCGGGTCCAGCCACTCGCAGGCCACCGGCAGGCCGAGCTCGACGATGTCCAGCAGCAGCCGGCGGGCGGCGCGCAGGCCCTTGTGCACGTCGTAGCTGCCGTTCAGGTCCGGGTCGTTGATCAGGCCCTTCCACCCGGTCACGGTGCGCGGCTTCTCGAAGTAGACGCGCATCACGATGAGCAGGTCATCGCGCAGCGAACGCTGGAGCTCGGCCAGCTGGCGGGCGTAGTCGAGCGCCGCGGCCGGGTCGTGGACCGAACAGGGGCCGACGATGACCAGGAGCCGGTCGTCGGCCAGGTCCAGCACGCGGCGGATGTCCGCGCGACCCTGCTCAACCGTGGTCTCCCGGTCAGCGCCCATGGGGAGCTCGGCCAGCAGCGCCGCTGGCGCGAGCAATGGTTCGTAGCCGGCGATACGCGTATCGCTGGTGTGGTGGGGCATCGTGTCTCCTCCCGGCAGAGCGACACCCGCGACCTGGGAGCCAGTCTGCCCATACATGACAAAGACAGAGGCAGATCGCCTCTGTCTGTCTGGCTCCAGGTGAATCGTCAGCGCTGGCCGGCGCGGCTGGCTACACCTGGAGCCAGCGGAAAGCGCCAATACCATCGTGACATGGGCCCATGCTACACGGAGGTTCAGGGGTGCGCGGACCCTCCGGGCGTTTCAAACGATCTTGGTCCAGGTAAGGAGCTGACGGTGCTGGTTGCGTTCTCGGTGACCCCGCTCGGGGTGGGAGAAGACGTCGGGGCGATGGTGGCCGAGGCGGTCCGGGTGGTCCGGGCCAGCGGGCTGCCCCACCGCACCGACGCCATGTTCACCACCATCGAGGGCGAGTGGGACGAGGTGATGGCCGTGGTCAAGCAGGCCACCGACGCGGTCGCGGCCCGGGCGCCGCGGGTCAGCGTGGTGCTCAAGGCCGACCTGCGCCCGGGCGTGACCGACGGGCTCACGGCCAAGGTCGAGACCGTCGAGCGGTACCTCAGCTCCGGGGAGTGACCGGCCCTCCGCTCAGCCCTCGGACGCGGATCGGTGGCGATCAGAGTCACCGACCAACCTTCGGTAAATAAATCTGTTCAGAGCTGACCGACACTGGTGACGCGGAGGACGGCCGTGCCCGCCTCATCGGAGGCGTCGAGATCGGCCTCGGCGCTGATGCCCCAGTCGTGGTGGCCGGCCGGATCGTCGAAGATCTGGCGCAGCTTCCAGACGCCCGCGGTCTCGGCCGGAGTCTGGTCGATGATGAGCAGGGCCGGGCCGCGGGCGTTGGGGCCGGTGCCGATCTCGTCGAACTCGTCGAAGTACGGCTCGACCGCGTCCTCCCAGGCGTCGGCGTCCCAGCCGTCGTCGGCGTCGAGTTCGCCCAGCTCTTCGTAGTGACCGAGCGCGGCCAGCTCGACCCGACGGAACAGCGCGTTGCGGACCAGGACCCGGAACGCCCGGACGTTGCCGGTGACCGCGGGCGGCTGGTCGGCGCGGGCAGCCTCGGCGGTGGGATCGGCGTCCGGGTTGCGCAGCCGCTCCCACTCGTCGATCAGGCTGGAGTCGACCTGGCGGACCATCTCGCCCAGCCATTCTTCGAGGTCGATGAGCTCCTCGGTCTTGGCGTCCTCGGGCACGGTCTGGCGCAGCGCCTTGTAGGCGTCGGCCAGGTAGCGCAGGACCAGGCCCTCGGAGCGGGACAGCTGGTAGTGCCCGATGTACTCGGTGAACGTCATCGACCGCTCGTACATGTCGCGGACCACCGACTTGGGAGCCAGCTCGTGGTCGGCGACCCAGGGATGGCCCTGGCGGTAGACGCCGAAGGCGTGCTCGAGCAGCTCCTCCAGCGGCTTGGGCCAGGTCACGTGGTCGAGCCGCTCCATGCGCTCGTCGTACTCGATGCCGTCGGCCTTCATCTGGGCGACGGCTTCGCCGCGGGCCTTGAACAGCTGGGCCGACAGCACCTGGCGCGGGTTGTCCAGGGTCGACTCGATGACCGACAGCACGTCCAGCGGGTAGGACGGGGACTCCATGTCGAGCAGGTCGATGGCGGCCAGCGCGAACGGCGACAGCGGCTGGTTGAGCGCGAAGTCGAACTGCAGGTCCACCGTGAGCCGGGCCCGGCGGCCCAGCTCGTCCGGCTCGGCCAGCTGCTCGACCACCCCGCCGGCCAGCAGGGCCCGGTAGATCTGGATGGCCCGGTGGATCAGCGCGCGCTGGGACGCCCGTTCTTCGTGGTTGTCGGTCAGCAGGTGCTTCATGGCCGCGAAGGCGTCGCCGGGGCGGTTCAGCACGTTCAGCAGCATGGCGTGGCTGACCGTGAACCGGGACTTCAGCGGTTCCGGTTCGGACGAGACCAGCCGTTCGAAGGTCGGCTCGCCCCAGGACACGAAACCCTGCGGCGGCTTCTTGCGGACCACCTTGCGCCGCTTCTTGGGGTCGTCGCCCGCTTTGGCCAGCGCGGCCTCGTTCTCGACCACGTGCTCGGGGGCCTGCACGACCACGGTGCCGACGGTGTCGAAGCCGGCCCGGCCCGCGCGGCCCGCGATCTGATGGAACTCACGGGCCTGCAGCAGCCGGGTCCTGGTCCCGTCGTACTTGGACAGCGCGGTGAACAGCACGCTCCGGATGGGCACGTTGATGCCGACCCCGAGGGTGTCGGTGCCGCAGATGACCTTGAGCTGGCCGGCCTGGGCCAGCGTCTCGACCAGGCGGCGGTACTTGGGCAGCATGCCCGCGTGGTGCACACCGATGCCGTGCCGGACCAGCCGGGACAGCGTCTTGCCGAACCCGGCCGTGAACCGGAAGCTGCCGATGGTCTCGGCGATGGCGTCCTTCTCGGCCCGGGTGCACACGTTGATGCTCATCAGGGCCTGGGCCTGCTCCAGGGCCGCGGCCTGGGTGAAGTGCACCACGTAGACCGGGGCCTGCTGGGTCTCCAGCAGTTCCTTGAGGGTCTCGTGCAGCGGCGTGAGCACGTACTCGAAGGTCAGCGGGACCGGCCGCTCGTCGGAGCGCACCACCGCGGTGGGCCGCCCGGTGCGCCGGGTCAGGTCCTGCTCGAAGAACCGGACGTCGCCCAGGGTGGCCGACATCAGCACGAACTGGGCCCGGGGCAGCTCCAGCAGCGGCACCTGCCAGGCCCAGCCCCGGTCCGGGTCGGCGTAGAAGTGGAACTCGTCCATGATGACCTGGCCGACGTCAGCCTCGGCGCCGTCGCGCAGGGCGATGTTGGCCAGCACCTCGGCCGTGCAGCAGATGATCGGGGCCGAGCTGTTCACGCTGGCGTCGCCGGTCATCATGCCGACGTTCTTGGCCCCGAACGTGTCGATCAGGTTGAAGAACTTCTCCGACACCAGGGCCTTGATCGGCGCGGTGTAGAAACTGCGCTGCCCGCTGGCCAGGGCGGCGAAGTGGGCCCCCGCCGCGACCAGGCTCTTACCCGACCCGGTCGGGGTGCTCAGGATGACGTTGGCCCCGGAAACGACCTCGATCAGCGCCTCTTCCTGATGCGGATACAGGCTGAGACCCTGGCCTTTGGCCCAGTCGGCGAACGCGTTGTAGACCGCGTCCGGGTCTGGAGTGGGGGGTAGTACGTCGGTGAGCATCTCTCAATTCAACCAAGTTTTGGCAGCGCGGATTCCTGGTCGCTGATCAGGTACTCCGCGCCGCAGGATTCGGCCAGAGATGGGCCGAAAAGGGCCGCCGGAGTATTGGCGCCGGGGCGCCCCTGGCCGTCGAGGAGGCGGCGGGCGACCTCGGCGGGCACGGCGCCGGTGAAGGCCTGGGCATCACCGAGGCGGAGCCAGCCTTCGCGGGTGGTGCCGTCGGACCATTCGAGGCGGGCGTGGGCCCAGGAGTGCGGGCGCGGGCGTTCGCGGGGCTTGAGGTTCAGCTGGGCCAGGCGGCGGCGGGCCAAGGCGCGGATCGGGTCGATGGCCAGCAGGGTGGTGGCCACCGGCAGGATCACGCGGACCGCGAGCGAGGCCGGGATCTCGCTGGAGGCGGAGATGACGTTGGGGGCTCCGCTGGCCCGCTGAGCGGCCACCAGTTCGCCGAGCGGCATGGCCGAGGTGGTGACGTTCGATCCGTCGGGGAGGGTGAGGGTGACGGGGTCGCCGGCCAGGCGGGCCTTGCTGAGCAGGCCGTTTTCGTAGCGGCGGCCCTGGTAGCGGCCTCGGCCCTTCGCGTCGGGGAAGCCGTCGACGATGGTGGCGGCCAGGGCTTCGCCGAGGGGGCCAGGTTCGGTGGTCAGGGAGGGGATCATGTCGACCCGCGCGTTTTTGGGGGTCTCGCGGTCTGGGGGCTGCTGCCGCATGAGCTGGACGACGACGCTCTCGGTGGCGGTGACGCCGAAGCCAGCTCCGGTGACCAGGGTCCGGCTCGCGGCGTGGGCCTGTTCGTTGAGGCTGAGCACGGTGGTCACGGCGGCCACGTCGTTGGCCAGGTCGACGTAGTGGCTGCCTGCGGCCAGGCAGGCGCGGGCGATCGGCTTGGCGGTGGTGGCGAACGGGCCGACGGTGTTGATCACGACGGCGGGCCGGTCGCGCTGGATGGCGGCGGCCATGTCATCGATAGAGGCGGCGACCAGGGTACGGGGCTCAATTTTGATATCGAAGGTCGCTTCGGTGGCTTGCTGGGTGATGGCCCGGGCGGCCTCGGCGAGGCGGGTGGGGTTGCGGCCGACCAGGACCGGGGTCAGGCCGCGGGCCATGAGCTCGGTGGCGATGACGCGGCCGCTGCGGCCGGTACCGCCCAGAATCCAGACTTCGGCTTCCATGGCTACTCCCTAGCTTGGCGTTGGGCCCTCTTGGCCCTGGCGCGCCTCGTGATGACATGACGTGTCATCACTACCGTACCCGGTGATGACATGGCATGTCATCATTTACAGTGGGGTCATGGGCAGATGGCGGCCGGACGCACGCGAGCGCCTGCGGCAGGCGGCGGCCGAGTTGTTCGCCGAGCAGGGGTTCGCCGCCACCACGGTGCCGGAGATCACGGCCCGGGCCGGTCTCACCACCCGGACCTTCTTCCGGCACTTCGCCGACAAGCGGGAAGTGATCTTCGGCGGCGAGGAGATCCCGGCCCTGGCCACCCGCCTCATCGCCGACGCGCCCGCGTCCCTCGACCCGGCCGCTGTGATCATCGCGGGCCTGCGGACCGTGGCCGAGACCCGGTTCGAAGGCCGGCGGGAGGAAGTCCGGCTGAACCGGACAATCATCCGGTCCGACCCGGGCCTGGGCGAACGCGACCTGCGTAAGCGGGCCGACCTGGCCGCGGCCATGCGGGACGGCTTCGTCGGCCGGGGCGTGACCCCCTCGACGGCGGCGCTGCTGGCCGAGAGCACGGTGACGGTGATGTTCGTGGCGCTGGACGAGTGGCTGGACCAGGACGGGGACCGGCCGCTGTTCGAGATCATGCTGGGCACGCTGGAGGAACTGAAGGGAGCGCTGGGCTCGTTCTCGCTTATGGGCTGACGGTCATTGGGGGCGGGCGCTGGCGCGGGCGCGGTAGAGCACGTGGCGCTGGAGGCGATGGCCGGGCAGCGACGGGTGGTCGAAGTCGTCGGCCGGGTCGTGGGTCATGCCGATGCGGCCCATCACCGCCTGGGAGCGGACGTTGGGCACGGCGGTGAACGAGACCACCTCGGGCAGGTGGTGTTCGGCGAACCCGACGGCCAGGGCCCGGCGGGCGGCTTCGCTGGCGTAGCCGTGGCCCCAGGCCGGGCGGGCCAGCCGCCACCCGACCTCGACCGTGGGGGTGAAGTGCGCCTCGAAGCGGGGCACGGACAGGCCGGTGAACCCGATGAAACGGCCTTCGAGCTCGCCGGGCTCGGTGACCTCGACGGCCCAGAGGCCGAAGCCGTGCGCGTCGAAGCCGGACTCGATCCGGTCCACCATGGCGTCGCTCTCGGCCCGGGTCAGCCGGGCCGGGAAGTGTTCCATGACCTCGGGGTCGGCGTTCAGGGCCGCGAACGGCTCCCGGTCGGCGGGGCGCCAGCGCCGGAGCA
>DASXJM010000436.1:0-3151 GCA_036497405.1 Streptosporangiaceae bacterium
CGGGAAGATGAGCTACTACGGCTTCTCCTACGGGACCTACCTGGGTCAGGTCTACGCGACGCTGTACCCGCACACGCTGAACCAGCTGATCCTGGACAGCAACGTGAACCCCAAGGACGTCTGGTACAAGGCCAACCTCAACCAGGACATCGCGTTCAACCGCAACATCAACATCTGGTTCGCCTGGCTGGCCAAGTACAACAGCGTCTACCACCTGGGCGCCACCGCGGCCGCGGTGAGCAAGGTCTGGTACGGCGAGAAGGCGAACCTGGCCAAGCACCCGATCGACGGTCAGGTCGGCCCGGACGAGTGGACCGACATCTTCCTCGAGGCCGGCTACTACCAGCTGACCTGGCTGCAGCTCGGCAGCGCGTTCGCCGACTGGGAGAACACCCACAGCGCGGCCGCGGGCAAGAACCTGGTCAGCCTGTACCAGAGCACCGACGGCCTCGGGGATGACAACGAGTTCGCGGTCTACAACGCGGTCCAGTGCACCGACGTCCAGTGGCCGACCCACTGGTCGACCTGGCAGCGGGACAACAACGCCGTGAACAAGGTCGCCCCGTTCGAAACCTGGGACAACGCCTGGTTCAACGCTCCCTGCCTGAACTGGCCGGCCCCGGCTCACCAGCCGGTGCAGGTCGCCGGGCTCGGCAGTGGCAAGGCGGTCCGCAGCGCCCTGCTCATCGACGAGACACTGGACGCGGCCACGCCGTTCCCCGGAAGCCTCGAGGTCCGCAAGCTGTTCCCGAACTCGGTGCTGCTGGCCGAGCCGGGCGGCACCACCCACGCCGACTCGCTGTTCGGCAACCTGTGTGTCGACGGCACGATCGCCAGTTACCTGGAGACCGGGAAGACGCCGCCGCGTAAGCCGAACGCCGAGTGGGACATCACCTGCAAGCCCCTGCCGGTTCCGAACCCGACCGCCCAGACGGACGCCCCGGCGTCCACGTCGACCGGATCGGCGGCCGCCCTGGCCCGCCTGGGCCGGTAAGACCCCCGGGCCCGCAGACGCCCCGGTCAGGCTCACCGCCTGGCCGGGGCGTTGTGCTTAGGCTTAGCGACCATGTCGTTGCTGCACCTGCGCGTGGTAAGCCCGGCCCACCTCAGCCGGGAGGTGGAAGCGATCCTGAGCCGCGAACCGGGCGCGACCAACCTTGTCGTCCTCCCGGGCGTGGCCCGCGAACCCAGGGGTGACCTGATCCAGGCCGACGTGGCCCGCGAGTGCGTGCAGGAGGTGGTCCGCGAGCTGCGCGAACTGGGGGTCGACCGGGAAGGCTCGATCAGCTGGCGTGCGGTCGACACGGCCATCGGGGCGGGCATGGACCGCGCCGAGCGCGACGCGCCCGGCGACGGTGCCGACGCCATCATCTGGGAAGAGGTCGTCGACAGCACCGGCGAGGATTCCACCTTGACCTGGACGTTCATGGCGTTCATAGTGCTGGCCTGCATCCTGGCCGCGATCGGCGTGGCCACCAACTCCCCGATCACCATCGTCGGCGCGATGGTGGTGGGACCCGAGTTCGGCCCGCTGGCCGGCATCGCGGTCGGTCTGCGACTTCGCCGCTGGGACACGGTCCGCCAGGGTGTCATCGCGCTCGTGGTCGGGTTCGCCGGGGCGATCGCGGTGACCGCGGTGGTCGCGGTCGTGTGGCGGGCCACCGGCCTGGTCAGCGGGCACGACCTGACCGCCTCGACCGGCACCGAATTCATCTACGAACCGGGCTGGTTCTCGATCATCACCGCGCTGGTGGCCGGTGCGGCCGGGACCCTGTCGCTGACCTCGGCCAAGTCGGCGGCCCTGGTCGGGGTGTTCATCTCGGTGACCACGATTCCGGCCGCGGGCAACGGGGCGCTGGCCCTGGTGTTCGGCCGGTTCCACGATGCGGCCGGGTCCGGGCTACAGCTGCTCATCAACCTCAGCGGCATCGTGGCCGCGGCCTATCTGGTCCTGCTGGCGCGGGGCCACTCCCGCACACCGGATGAGCGGCCCGAGCGAGCGGTCAAGGGCCCTTGATGGCCGCCTACGGTGCCGGCGCTGGTCCGTTGCTACGCCGCCCTGCTCGCTGCCGTGCACCGCTGACCGGCCGCGGGCGCCGAAAACAGAACCGGCGAGCGCGAAGTCTTCGCGCTCGCCGGCTGGTACCAGCTGGACCGGGTCAGCCGTGCCGGTTCGGCCCCGGGGTGCCGGGCAGGCAGTAGAACACCAGCAACACGATGCCCCCGATGACCGGGATGAGGCCGATGAGCCACCACCACCCGCTCCGGTCGGTGTCGTGCAGCCGCCGGACGGCCACGCTGAGGCTCACCAGGGCGACAATTACATCAATGACGTACTGAATCGCGACGGCGTGAGCCGCGCGGCCGATGATGGCGGCGACGATGTCAATGATGATGGCGCCGAGGGCAAACCACCAGAACGCGGAGCGCGAGGCGCGCCCGCTGAAGGTGACGATGTTCCTGAAACCTTCGGTGACCGCCTCGCCGAAACCGACCGGACCGCCCTGCAGATAGCCCCGCCGCGGCTGCGGTTCGTCGTACGAGCCGCCCGGCCCCTGCGGATAGGGCGTGTATGGAGTCCCCACGTAATCCTCCGAATCTCCCCGGAATCCGGGTCACTTGAACGCGACTGATTGTCAAGCGTCCCCGCAATACGGTCAAGGAAAACTGTGGGTCGTTGCGAAGCGTTATCAATACTGGCCCCGTTCTGTGCTGCGCCCGGTTTGTGGCGTTGAATAGACAATTTGCGCACCGTCCACCGGAAAGGGCTCAGCAGTGGATTACGCCGACGCCGTCGCGACGTTCTACGCTCCCCGGCCGGACGACACTCCGGTCCCGGAGGCGGTCCGCTCCGGCCGCCCGGCCCGGCGGCTACGGGACGCCTGCGAGCCGGTCGCCATGCACGCGGTGTGGAACCGCCGCACGATCGAGCGGCTGGCCGGCCTGGGCCTGGACTTCCTGGCCAGCTACGTCGGCGGCCGGGCGGCCAGCCTGGGTGACCCCGCACCGGCGGTGGTCGCGGCCACGTTCGCCTGGTTCGAGCCGGGCCTGATCGCCGGGCTGTTCGAGGCGGCCCGGGCGGCGGTGCCGCGGGATCAGCTGGTGGCGGCCCGGGATGCCGCCACCACCGAAAGCCTGACCGAGGTGCTGG
>DASXJM010000437.1:0-10300 GCA_036497405.1 Streptosporangiaceae bacterium
GTGCCGGATCGCGTTGGTGACCAGGTTGCGCAGGGCCCGGCCGAACTCGGCCGCGTCCACGTAGATCGGCATGCCGCGGACCGCGGAGCCGGCCAGCCGCACCCCCTGGGCCCGGGCCACCGGCTCGGCACTGGCCAGCACCTCGGCCACCATGTCTTCCAGGGCGACCGGACGCCGGGTCAGCCGGAGCGTGCCAGCGTGGATGCGGGACAGCTCGAACAGGTCGTCGATCATCACCGACAGCCGGTCGACCTCGCGCCGGATCTGGGTGTGGTAGGCGCTGACCTCGCGCGGGTCCACCACCACCTGGTCTTCCAGCGCCTCGGCCATGGCCCGCAGGCCGGCCAGCGGGGTGCGCAGGTCATGGCTGACCCAGGCGACCAGCTCGCGGCGGCTGGACTCCAGGGCCCGCTCCCGGGCCCGGGCCTGGGCCAGCCGCTCGTGCGCGGCCAGCAGGCCCTCGGACAGGCCGGCCAGCTCGGCGGGCAGGGCACCGTCGGGCGGGATGTACAGGCCGCTGTCCCCGGTTTTCTGCACCGAGTCGAGCAGGGACCGGCTGGCCTTGGTCAGCCGGCGGCCCACGACCAGGGCGACCAGGAACCCGGCCACCCCGGCGATGAGCATGAGCTCCATCATGACCGTGCGGTAGCCGGTGTCGCCCAGCATCAGGTAGGTGATGTCACCCACCCCGGCCAGCGAGGTGACCACGGTGACGGCGGAGATCAGCGTCAGCTGCAGCCCGATCGAACGGCGGGACAGCACGTGCAGCAGGACGATCCCCACCACCACCGCCACCACCGCGATGATGCCGGTGGCCAGGGTCACGTTGCGCAGGTCGTTCCAGTGCAGACCGGGCAGGGGCTCGGACGCCAGCACCGCGCCGGCCGCTGACGCGTGCATCTAGTCGGCCCCGGGCTCGTAGCGGTAGCCGACACCCCAGACGGTCACGATCCGGCGCGGCATGGTTGGGTCGGACTCGAGCTTCTCGCGCAGCCGCCGGACGTGCACGGTGACGGTCGAGGTGTCGCCGAACGTCCAGCTCCAGACCTGGTTCAGCAGTTGCTCCCGGGTGAACGCCTTGCGCGGGTGCTGCATCAGAAACACCAGCAGGTCGTACTCCCGGGAGGTCAGCGAGAGCAGGGACTTGCCCACCCGGACCTCGTGCGCGGTCATGTCGACGGTCAGGTCGCCGTCGGCGATGACCCCTTCCGGGGGCGCCTCCGGCAAGCCGGTGCCGCGGGCCCGGCGGAGCACCGAGCGGACCCGGAGCGCCAGCTCGCGCGGGCTGAACGGCTTGGTGACGTAGTCGTCGGCCCCGGTCTCGAAGCCGGCCAGCCGGTCGGTCTCGTCGCCCAGCGCGGTCAGCATGACCACCGGGATCGGCCAGCGGGCCCGCAGCCGACGGCACACCTCCAGCCCGTCGATGCCGGGCAGCATGAGGTCCAGGACCACCAGGTCCGGCGGCTCCTCGGCCACCAGCCGGAGGGCTTCCTGCCCATCACGCACGCACTCGACCTGATGTCCGTCCCGGATCAGGTACCGCCCGACAACGTCGGCCACAGTGGGGTCGTCGTCGACCACCACGATGCGGCCCGGCGGGTCGGGGTTGTTTGCCGCGGCCACCATCAGCGCTATGGCCTCCATTCGGTAACAGTTGTGCCCATCACCGTAGAGGGATTTATCGGGCCGCAACTACCATCTGCGGCAATTACGTCACCGGTCCGTAAGTTCCCTGACGATCATCTGAACGAATTCGCCGGTGGGTTCGGTTCAATCGGCCGGTCGGGAAGACTTTCCGGCATGGCCCATGATTTCGAGGCAGTGCCGGCCTTCGATCCTGCGTCCGGTTTCGAACCGGGCGACGCCTCGCTGGTCGAACGCTGTCAGGGACCGACCCTGGACGTCGGGGCGGGCCCGGGCCGGCTTACGGTGGCCCTGACCGAACGGGGCATCCCCGCCCTCGGCATCGACGTCACCCCGAACGCGGTCCGGCAGACCCGGTCGGCGGGGGCGCTGGCCCTGATGCGCGACGTGTTCGGCCACATCCCGGGCGCGGGCCGGTGGCGAACCGTGCTGCTGGCCGACGGGGCCATCGGCATCGGCGGCGACCCGGCCGCGCTGCTGCGGCGGATCAGGGACCTGCTCGCGCCCCAGGGCCGGGCCCTGGTCGAGCTGCAGCCGCCCGGGGACGACGGCCCGGCCGGGGCCGATCAGATTGACGAGCTGGCCCGCACGGCCGGCATGGAGCTGCGGGAACTGTGGACGGAGAGCGGGCGCTGGTTCGCCGAACTGGACGGCTGCCGGGCGGTCAGGGCCGACCCGGTCACGACGGTGTCTTCTACGACAGGGCCAGATCGGTGCGTAGCGGGCGGCCCTGGATGGCCCGCCATACCTGAGCCGGGGTGAGCGGCATATCGGCGTGCCGGACCCCGTAGGGCCGGAGCGCGTCGATCACCGCGTTGACCACGGCCGGCGGGGACCCCACGGTGGCGGACTCGCCCACGCCCTTGGCCCCGATCGGGTGGTGCGGCGACGGGGTGACGGTCTCCCCCAGCTCCCAGGACGGGCACTCCACCGCGGTCGGCAGCAGGTAGTCCATGAACGAGCCGCCCAGGCAGTTGCCGTCGGTGTCGAAGGTGATCACTTCCATCAGGGCCATGCCGACCCCGTCGGCGAGGCCGCCGTGGATCTGGCCTTCGACGATCATCGGGTTGATCCGGACCCCGCAGTCGTCCACGGCCACGAAGCGCCGGACGCCGACCGTGCCGGTGCCGGGGTCCACGTCGACCACGCACAGGTAGGCGCCGCACGGATAGGTCAGGTTGGGCGGGTTGTAGACGCAGCTGGCGTCGAGGTGGCCTTCCACCCCGTCCGGTAGCTCCAGGTCGGAGTGCGCCGCCAGCGCGATCTCGGCGATCGTCCGGCCCAGGTCGGGGTCGCCGCGCACGAACCAGCGGCCCTTCTCCCACTCCAGGTCGTCCGGGGCCACCTCGAGCATGGCCGCGGCCACCACCCGGGCCTTGTCGCGCACCCGGCGGGCGGCCACCGCGGCCGCGGCCCCGGACACCGGGGTGGACCGGGACCCGTAGGTGCCCAGCCCGAACGGGGTCGTGTCGGTGTCGCCGTGCACCACCTCGACCCGGTCGGGCGGGATGCCGAGCTCCTCCGCCACGATCTGCGCGAACGTGGTCTCGTGGCCCTGGCCCTGGGTCTGCACCGCGATCCGCAGCACCGCGGTGCCGTCCGGGTGCACCCGCAGGTCCACGCCGTCGGCCATGCCCAGGCCGAGGATGTCCATGTGCTTGCGGGGGCCCGCGCCAACGGCTTCGGTGAAGAAGCTGAGCCCGATGCCCATCAGCTCGCCTTTGTGGCGTCGCTCCCGCTGTTCCTTTCTCAGGTCGGCGTAGCCGGCCTTGTCCAGGGCCAGCTGCAGGGTCTTGCGGTAGTCGCCGGAGTCGTAGACCCAGCCGGTGGCGCAGGTGTAGGGAAACTGGTCCGGCCGGAGCAGGTTCTTCATGCGCAGCTCGGCCGGGTCCAGGTCCAGCTCGAAGGCCAGCATGTCGACCATCCGCTCGACCAGGTACACGGCCTCGGTGATGCGGAACGAGCAGGAGTAGGCCACGCCGCCCGGGGCCTTGTTGGTATACACCCCGGTCACCTGGCAGTGCGCGGCCTGCAGATCGTACGAGCCGGTGAACACGCCGAAGAAACCGGCCGGGAACTTGCTCGGCTGGGCCGCCCCGTTGAACGCGCCGTGGTCGGCCAGCACCCGGGCCCGGACGGCCAGGATCCGCCCGTCCCGGGTCGCGGCGATCTCCCCGTGCATGTGGTAGTCGCGGGCGAACGAGGTGCTCATCAGGTTCTCGGAGCGGTCCTCGATCCACTTGACCGGGCGGCCGGTGACCATCGAGCCCACGATCGCGCACAGGTAGCCCGGGTAGAGCGGGACCTTGTTGCCGAAGCCGCCGCCGATGTCGGGCGAGATGACCCGGATCTTGTGTTCGGGCAAGCCGGACACCATCGCGTACAGCAGCCGGTGCGGGTGCGGCGCCTGGCTGGTGGACCAGACGGTCAGCTTGCCGGAGATGGCGTCGAAGTCGGCCACGGCCCCGCAGGTCTCCAGCGGGGCCGGGTGCACCCGCGGGTACAGCAGGTCCTCGGCGATGGTGACGTCGGCACGGGCGAAGATCTCGTCGGCCCGGGCCGCGTCCCCGGTCTCCCAGTCGAAGATGTGGTTGCTGTTGGTGGCCGTGAGGTCGTCGCGGACCAGGGGGGCGTCGGGTTCGAGGGCGCGGCGGGCGTCCATCATCGCGGGCAGCGGCTCGTACTCGACGTCGATCAGCTCCAGCGCGTCCCGGGCCGCGTAGCGGTCGTCGGCCACCACGAAGGCGACCTCCTGGCCCTGGAACCGCACCTTGTCGGTGGCCAGCACGGCCTGGGTGTCCCCGGACAGGGTCGGCATCCAGGCCAGGTCCCGTTCGGCCAGGGTCTGGCCGGTGAGGACCGCCCGCACCCGGGGGTGGGCCTGCGCCGCCGAGGTGTCGATGGAAAGGATCTTCGCGTGGGCGTAGGGGCTGCGCAGCACCGCGCCGTGCAGCATGCCGCGCAGCTGGATGTCGTCGATGAAGTTGCCCTGGCCCCGGATGAAGCGGGCGTCCTCCTTGCGGCGCATCGACCCGAAGCCGAGCGGGGGGTCTTGCTCGGCGGTGGTCACGAGGCGCTCCCAGCGGGGTGTTCGGCGGCCCAGCGGACGGACCGGACGATGTTCTCGTACCCGGTGCAGCGGCAGATCTGGCCGGAGATGGCCTCGCGGATCTCGGCCTCGGAGGGGTCCGGGTCGTGATCCAGCAGCCAGCGCGCGGTCATCATCATGCCCGGCGTGCAGAACCCGCACTGGAGGCCGTGGCAGACCATGAAGCCCTCCTGGACCGGGTCCAGCTGGCCCTGGCGTTCCAGGCCCTCGACCGTGCGCACCTCCCGGCCGCTGGCCATGGCGGCCAGCGCGGTGCAGGATTTCAGCGGGGCGCCGTCCAGCCACAGCACGCAGGCCCCGCAGTTGGACGTGTCGCAGCCCCAGTGGCTGCCGGTCAGCTCCAGCTCGTCCCGGATGAAGTGGATGAGCAGCATGCGCGGCTCAACGTCCCGGGTGTACTCGGTCCCGTTCACCGTCATCGTGATTTCCACGTCAGGCTCCCTGGGGGCGGGCGGCCGCCCGGGCGGCCGCCCGGCGCAGGGCCCGGGTGGTCAGCTCGCCGGTCAAGTGGCGCTTGTAGTCGACCGGGCCGCGCTGGTCGGGGGCGGGCTGGCAGTGCTTGGCCGCGATCTGGCCCGCCTCGGTGAAGGCCGTCTCGTCGGCGGGCTGCCCGCGCAGGAAGTCTTCGGCCCTGACCGCGACGAAGTGCTCGGCGCCGACCGCCGCCAATCCGATGCCTGCCTCGGCCACGGTGCCGTCCGGGCCGATGGTGAGGGCGGCGGCGGCCGCGGCCACCGACCAGTCGCCGACCCGGCGGGCCACCTTCTCGTAGGCGCTGCCCTGACTGGTGGCTTTGGCGCCCTTGGTGCCCTTGGCCTCGGCGCCGATCGGGATCCGGAGCTCGGTCAGCAGCTCACCCGGGGCCACCACGGTCTCGTACGGTCCCAGGTGGAACTCGCGCACCGGGACCAGCCGGGGTCCGCCCGGGCCCTGGATCACCGCGACCGCGCGGAGCGCGCCGAACGCGGCCGACAGGTCCTCGGACGGGTCGGCCTGGCACAGCGAGCCGCCGATGGTGCCCCAGTTGCGCACGATCGGGTCGGCGATGACCCGCTCGGCGTCGTGCAGGATCGGGAAGTGCCGCCCGGCCGGGCCCGAGGCCAGCAGCTGGGCGTGCCGGACCAGCGCACCGATGCACAGGTCACCGTTCCGGACCGCGATCCGGGACAGGCCGCTGATGCCGTTGATGTCGACCAGCGTCTCCGGCTGGGCCAGCCGCAGCTTCATCATCGGGATCAGGCTGTGCCCGCCGGCCAGGACCCGGGACTCCGGCCCGAACCGGGCCAGCAGTTCCAGGGCGTGCTCCACGCTCCTCGCCTTCTCGTACTCGACGTGCGATGGAACCTGCATTGACCCCTCCTGCGAACCGGTCAGGCAAGAGCAGCTTAAGCAATGACTTAAGACGCCTGGCCTTATCCGGGTGTGTGGGCCCATTATCGGGAGGTGACGCTCACTCAGCTCAGCGCGTTCGTGATGGTGGCCCGGCTCGGGTCCGTCAAGGACGCGGCCAAGACGCTGAACGTGAGCGAGCCCGCGGTGTCCCAGGCTCTGACCGCGCTCCGCCAGCACCTGGGCGACCAGCTCATCACCCGCAACGGCGCCACCATGCAGCTGACCACGGCCGGGGTGAAGCTGCTGCCGGTGGCGTCGCAGATGGTGGCCCTGGGCGCCGAGGCCCAGGCCGCGGTGCGGGCCGGGCAGGGGCTGCCCGAGCAGTTGCGGCTGGTCACCACCAACCCGATCGCCGAGTTCGTGGCCGGCTCGCTGACCGAGGCGTTCTCGCGCCGGTTCGCCCAGCCGGTGGAGGCCTCGGCCGGGGTGGCGGCCGAGGACGAGATGGCCGTGCTGGTGGTCAACCGGCTGGCCGACATGGCCCTCGGCCCGCTGCTGAGCGACAAGGAGCTGGTCTGCGAACCGGTGTTCCGCTACCACATGGTCGCGGTGACCGCCCCGGACGGCGCCATCCAGGGGACCCTCAAGGGCGCCCCGGCCAGCTGGCCCTGGCTGGTCGACCCGTCCGGCATCGACCCGAGCAGCGACGTGAGCCGGATGCTGGCCAAGCTGGGCGTGCCCGAGGACCGGATCCGGGTCTTCCCCAACGCCACCGCGGCCTGGGCCGCCGCCGCCAGCGGGGCTGGGGTCGCCCCCGGGGTCGCCCACCTGCTGGCCTCGCAGGTCCGGCGGGGTGAGCTGCGGGTGGTCGAGACCCCGGCCACACCCATGGAGGCCACCTGGTACGTGACCACCCTGCGCCGGGAGCGGCGGCCCGCCATCGTCGGCTCGATGCGGCACTTCCTGGGCACCCCGGAGGCCATGAAGCTGATGCGCTCGCCGGGCAGCGGCGTCCCGCCGTCGAAGTTCCGGCCCCCGGTCTACGTCACCATCTGGAGCTGACGCCTCGGGCTGGCGGCCCGGGCTGGGGCTAGCGGCCGCCGATGTCCTCGGACCAGACCGCCGGGAAGCGCTCCTGGAACTCGCGCATCGCCTGCTGGCAGCGGTCGTCGTTGAGCAGCACGACCTCGACACCCCGGCTGCGCAGGAAGTCCAGGTCGCCGGGGAACGTCTCGGCCTCCCCGACCACCACCCGGGGGATCTGGAAGCACAGGATCGCGCCGCTGCACATCTCGCACGGCGACAGCGTGGTGTACATGGTGGTGCCGGCGTAGTCCGGCCGCCGCCCGGCCGCGCGCAGGGCGGAGATCTCGCCGTGCGCCACCGGGTCGCCCTGCTGCACGCGTTCGTTGTGCCCGGCCCCGAGCACCTCGGCTCCCGCGGCCAGCACCGCGCCGACCGGGACCCCGCCCTGCTCCAGTCCGGCCCGGGCCTGGCGCAGGGCCAGGTCCATCATCTCCGCATCCACCTGCATGGGGGCCACGCTATCGGTAGCGGGCGGTAGGGTCGGCCCGTGGATATCGCAGCCTTGCTGCTCTGGTTGGTCACCGCGGGCGCTGGCCTGTATCTGCTGGTATCCGGCCGCCCGGCCAGCCCTAGCGACCAGTCGGCCGAGGCCCCGGAGCCGGCCACCGTCCCGGCGTCGGGTCCGGTCCAGTCCGGCCTGCCCCAGGCCACCGTGGACGCGCTGGCGGCCGGGGCCAGGATCCCGCCGATCACGCACACCCGGGTCACCACCCCGCCCGGGCAGCACCCGCTGCTGGAGTTCATGCACCCGGCCCTGGGCGTCATCGGGCTCGGGGCCTGGATCGCCTTCGTCGTCACCGGGTTCCATGCCTTCGCCTGGATCGCGTTCGGGGTCCTGCTGGCCACGATCACCGCCGGGCTGACCTGGTACACGATCAACGCCCGCCTGGCCGCCGCCCGCCCCGCCAACCGGGCGGCCGACTCCGAGGCTGGCTCCGGCTCCGGTGCCCAGCCCGCCCCCACGGGGCGCCGCTATCCCCCGCGCCGCATCCTCATCCACGGCGGCGCCGCCAGCACCACCCTCATCCTGGCCCTCATCACCCTTCTCATCACCATCCACCACTAGCCTCAGGGCGCGCCCCGGACCCTGGCCGAATGTGTGCGGAAAATGTCGCCAGGGCAGCATTTTTTGCACACAAATCCCGGCGCCCGGGCTCTGGCCGAAGCCGGAGGGCGCGCGTACGATGCTTGTTACTCATCAGTAACAGGAGGTTCGCGATGACGCTGGCCTACGACCGGGTGGGGTCGGGACCGCCGCTGGTGCTGCTGCACGGGGTCGGCCACCGCCGGCAAGCCTGGAACGCGGTGGTTCCCCTGCTCCGCAACCGCCGCGAGCTGATCATGGTCGATCTGCCCGGCCACGGCGAATCGCCGCCGTTCCGGCCCGACGGCCGCGAGCCGGTCCAGGCCATGGCCGAAGAGGTGATCGCGTTCCTGGCCGAGCTGGGCCTGGACCGCCCGCACCTGGCCGGCAACTCGCTCGGCGGGGCGCTGGCCCTGATCGCCGCCTCCGAAGGCCACGCCGCCACCGTGACCGGGCTGTCCCCGGCCGGCTTCTGGGCCCACCGGCGGCAGTTCACCTACGCCAAGGCCATCTTCAAGACCATGGAGGTCACCGGGGCCGGCATCCGGAGCTCGGCCCCGCGGCTGGCTCGTTCCACCGCGGGCCGGGCGCTGTTGTTCGCCGCCGTGGTCAGCCGCCCGTCCCGGCTCAGCGCCGAGCAGGCCCTCGGGGACACCCAGGCCTTCATGAGGGCCCGGCCGACGGTGGACACGATCCTGGCCGACCCGCTGTGGTTCACCGCCCCCATCCCGGAGCAGATCCCGGTCACCATCGCCTGGGGCACCAAGGACCGGCTGCTGCTGCCGAGCCAGGCCGAGGTGGCCCGGCGCCAGCTGCCGCACGCCCGGCACGTGCCCCTGCCCGGCTGCGGCCACGTACCCATGACCGACGACCCGGCCCTGGTGGCCCAGGTCCTGCTGGACGGCAGCGCGGTTCCGGACCCAGCGCCCGCCACTGCCGGGGACCAGGCCGCCGGGGACCAGCCCGCCGAGGGTCGAGCCGCCGAGAGCCAGCCGCAGGAAGGCTAGCGTCCGGCCGCGGCCTGATCTTGGGCCGGGCGGTAACGGTGCCAGACGATGCCGAGGCCGGTGCCGCCCTCGGGCACCATGTCCAGGGGGCGCTGGCCCGCCCGGGTGAAGCCCAGCTTGCGCGGCACCGCCTCGCTGAAGACGTTCAGCTCGTCGTGCACGATCTCAACCCGGTCGACACCCGGCAAGGTGAAGGCTGCGTCGGTCAGCGCCTCGGTCGACGCGGTGGCCAGGCCGCGCCGGACGTAGTCCCGGTGCACCCAGTAGCCGATCTCCAGGCCGCCCGGCCCGATCCGGGCCATCAGGCCGCAGCTGCCCGCGATGGCACCGTCGACGGTGATCGCGTAGTTGAAGGCCACCCCGGTGTCCCAGTCCCGGTCGCAGGCGATGACGAACTCGAACGCGCTTGGCCGCGAGTACCCTGCGGCCCAGGGCATCCACGGGCGCAGGTGATCCTGCGACTCGATCACGGCGACGTAGAGGGCCTCCTCGTCGCCGAACTGCCAGCGTCGCAGCGTGGCCGGCCCGCGCTTGAGGACTTCGGGAGGACGGGCGGTCGAATGCATTTCCCCATGCTGGCTGGTCGGCCAGGCGGGGACAACCCGATATCGTCGCCGCCGTGGGGACCTCGCCTTTCGATCCTTCCGGCGGGCTTTCGCCCGGACGCCTGCGGGCCGCCCGCTGGCACGCCCTGCGCCTCGACGGGGCCGCCGCCACCGTGGGCGAGGTCGCGGCCCACCTGGGCGGGCTGCAGGCCCAGGCCGCCCCACCCGCCCGGCTGGCCGTCCGGCCCCGCACCGCCGGGCTGACCGCGGCCGCCGTCGACCAGGCCTGCGCGGACCGCGCCGTCACCCGGACCTGGGCCATGCGGGGCACCCTGCACCTGATCGCCACCGCCGACCTGCGCTGGATGACGGACCTCTTCGGCCCAGCCTTCGTTAAAAAAGATCGTCGCCGGCGTCTCCAGCTCGGGCTCACCGACGACCTCTGCCAGCGGGCCCTGACCGCGCTGGCCGCGATCCTGGCCGGGTCAGCCCC
>DASXJM010000438.1:0-2233 GCA_036497405.1 Streptosporangiaceae bacterium
CCAGCTCGTCGTCGAAGCGGGTGACCTGTTCCTCGTGCGGATAGTGGCCGGCCCCGTCGAGCATGCGCCAGCGGTAGGGCCCCTCGACGTGGCGGCCGGCGCCGCGGGCGAGGCCCGGCGTGACCCGGGTGTCCAGGGCCCCGTGGACCTGCAGGGTCGGCGCGGCGATCGGGACCCGCATCCGCCGCATGTAGCGCAGGCCGTCCGCGCGCAGGGTGGAGCGGAAGAACCAGCGGTAGTACTCCAGCGCCGAGTGGGCCGCGGACGGGATGCGCATGGCCCGGCGGTAGATCAGCTCGGTCTCGGGGTCGGGCCAGCCCGGGCCGGACCACTCGGCCAGCATCCGGCCCACGAGTTCGGCGTCGTCCCGGACCAGCTGGCGCTCGGGCAGCATGGGGATCTGGAAGGTCAGCAGGTGGCCGTTGCGGCCGCGGTGGCTGAGCGGCTCCGAGAACAGGGCGCCGCGGGCCCGCAGCGGGTGCGCGACCGAGACCACCCCCAGCCGCCGCACGGTCTTGGGGAAGTAGGCGCCGACCGTCCAGGCCACCAGGCCGCCCCAGTCGTGGCCCACGATCACCGCGTTGGCCTCGCCGAGGGCGCGGACCAGGCCGGCCACGTCGGCGGCCGCGGTGACCAGGTCGTAGCCGCGGGGTGGTTTGTCGCTGCCCCCGTAGCCGCGCAGGTCGGCGGCGACGGCCCGGAACCCGGCGGCGGGCAGCGACACCAGTTGCCGGCGCCAGGTCCACCAGAACTCGGGGAAGCCGTGCAACAGCAGCACCAGCGGGCCGTCACCGGCTTCGGCGACGTGGAACCGGGTGCCGTTGGCGCTGATGGACCGGTGGGTCCACGGCCCGTCAATATGGATCGGCGAGTCGGCGGTGCTGGTCATCGAGCCCCGTTCACTGCTGACTGGGGGCGGCGATTTCCGGCTGCTTGTCGCTGCTGCGGAGCGCGGTGATGGTTTCCTGCACGCTGGTCCGGGTCGTGCGCAGGCCGGTCACCCCGCGGACGCGCAGGATGGCGATGAGCGCGGCCAGGCCGATGAGCAGCAGGCACACCCCGGCGACGATCAGGAACGACGCCCACGACCAGATCCCCAGGGTCATGAGGCCGTAGGCGAACGCGAAGCAGAGCAGGACCAGCATCAGGCAGGCCACGAAGGCCGACATGGCCAGCAGGACCACCGCCACCGCGACCCGCTTGAGGTCGCCGCGCAGCTCGATCTTGGCCAGGCTGATCTCGCCCCGGATCAGCTGGGAAATGTCCTTGGCAGCCAGGGCTACGAGGTCACCCAGTGACTGGTCGCTGCCGGCCGGCCGCGACGTTCCGGTCTGGGCCATCGTTGTCTCTCCCTCGTGCGCTGGCGTATCCCGGTCAAGGCTAGCGGGCAGGCTCGCGATCCTCGCCGAGATACGCGCCGCAAAGAGATCATTATGCCGAACGTTGGTGGGCCGGGCTTCCGGCCCGTCCCCGGGGCGACCTGAGCCGCGGGGGACGGGCCGGAACCGGTGGGTCAGTCTTCCGACTTGGCCGTGGGCAGTTTCTCCGAAATGAGGTCCATCACCGTGCTGTCGGTGAGGGTGGTCACGTCACCCAGCGACCGGTGCTCGGCCACGTCCTGCAGCAGCCGCCGCATGATCTTGCCGGACCGGGTCTTGGGCAGCTCCGGCACCACCATGACCTGCCGCGGCCGGGCGATCGGCCCGAGCGCCCGCGCCACGTGGTCGCGCAGCTCCTTGACCAGATCGTCGCCGCCCTCGGCGCCGTCACCACGCAGGATCACGAACGCCACGATGGCCTGGCCGGTGACCGGGTCGCTGGCGCCGACCACGGCCGCCTCGGCCACCTTGGAGTTCGACACCAGCGCCGACTCGACCTCGGTGGTGGAGATGTTGTGGCCGGAGACCAGCATCACGTCGTCGACCCGGCCGAGCAGCCACAGGTCGCCGTCGGAGTCCTTCTTGGCCCCGTCGCCGGCGAAGTACAGGCCGTCGAACTTGGACCAGTAGGTCTTGATGTACCGCTCGTCGTCGCCCCAGATGGTGCGGAGCATGGACGGCCACGGTTCCCGCAGGACCAGGAAGCCGCCGCCGCCGTCGGGCACGCTCTGGGCCTGGTCGTCGACCACGTCGGCCACCACCCCCGGTAGCGCCTTCATGGCCGCGCCCGGCTTGCCCGCGGTGACGCCGGGCAGCGGGCTGATCATGATCGACCCGGTCTCGGTCTGCCACCA
>DASXJM010000439.1:0-2791 GCA_036497405.1 Streptosporangiaceae bacterium
GATCCTCAGGAGTTGACCGGGAAGCCGAGGCTGACGCCGCCGTGGCTCGGGTCGAGCCAGCGGGACGTGACGACCTTGCCCCGGGTGTAGAAGTGCACGCCCTCGGTGCCGTGCACGTGAGTGTCGCCGAACAGCGAGTTCTTCCAGCCGCCGAACGAGTAGAACGCCATCGGCACCGGGATCGGGACGTTGACCCCGACCATGCCGACCTGGATCTCGTTCACGAACCGCCGGGCCGCGCCGCCGTCGTTGGTGAACACCGCGGTGCCGTTCCCGTACGGGCTGTCGTTGATCATCTCCACGGCGGCCTCGTAGGAGTCCACCCGGGCCACGCTCAGCACCGGGCCGAAGATCTCGTCGTCGTAGGCGCCCATGCCCGGCGCGACGTGGTCCAGCACACTGGGGCCGAGCCAGAACCCCGTCGGCTCCCCGCCGATGACCGGGTGGGCCCGGCCGTCCACGGCCAGGGTGGCGCCGTCGGCGACCCCGGAGTCGAGGTAGGAGGCGACCTTGTCCCGGTGCGGCCCGGTGACCAGCGGGCCCATCTCGGCCCGCTCGTCGGTGCCGGGCCCGACCCGCAGGCGGCTGATCCGGGTCTTGATCTTCTCGATCAGCTCGTCACCGACCGGCTCCACCGCGACCAGCGCGGAGATGGCCATGCAGCGCTCGCCGGCCGAGCCGAACCCGGCCGACACGGCCGCGTCAGCGGCCAGGTCCAGATCGGCGTCGGGCAGGACGACCATGTGGTTCTTGGCCCCGCCCAGGGCCTGTACCCGCTTGCCGGCCTGGGTGCCCTGCTCGTACACGTAGCGGGCGATGGGGGTGGAGCCGACGAAGCTGACCGCGGCCACGTCCGGATGGTGCAGCAGCCCGTCCACCGCGACCTTGTCCCCCTGCAGGACGTTGAACACGCCCTCGGGCAGACCGGCCTCGGCCCACAGCTGGGCGATCAGCATCGAGGCCGACGGGTCCTTCTCCGACGGCTTGAGGATGAACGTGTTGCCGCTGGCGATGGCGATGGGGAACATCCACATCGGCACCATGGCCGGGAAGTTGAACGGGGTGATGCCCGCCACCACCCCGAGCGGCTGCCGGATCGAGTACGAGTCCACGCCGGTGGACACGTTCTCGGAGAAGCCGCCCTTGATCAGGTGCGGGATGCCGCAGGCGAACTCGACGACCTCCAGGCCGCGGGCCACCTCACCGGCCGCGTCGGAGGTGACCTTCCCGTGCTCGGCGGTGATCAGCGCGGCCAGCTCCGGCACGTGCGCGTGGACCAGCTCACGGAACTTGAACAAGATGGCGGCCCGCTTGGACAGCGAGACCTTCTTCCAGCTGTCGAAGGCCGTCTTGGCCGCGGCCACCACCGCGTCGACCTCGGCCGGGCTGGCGAAGTCGACGTGCCCGGTGACCTGGCCGGTGGCCGGGTCGTAGACGTCACCCTGCCGTTCGGCCCGCCCGTCCCAGGGCTTGCCGCCGATCCAGTGGGTGATGTGCTTGTCAGTGGCTTCGGTCCCAGTAGATGTCACTGTGCTTCCTCACTCACGGCGTTCAGGGCGTCGGTCAGGATGGCCAGGCCCTCGCGGGCCTCGGCCTCGCTCAGCGTGAGCGGTGGCGCCATCCGCAGGGTGTTGCCACCCGCGCCGCCCTTGCCGATCAGCAGCCCGCGCTCGCGGGTCGCCTCCAGCATGCGGGCGGCCAGCGGCGCGCTGGCCTGGCCGGTCTTCGGGTCGACCAGGTCCAGGGCGAACATCAGGCCCTTACCGCGGACCTCGCCGCCGATGGGTGCGTGGTCCGCGGCTTCGCGCAGGCCCGGGATGATGATCCGGCCCAGCGCGGCCGCGTTGGCCTGCAGGTCGTGGTCGAGCACGTAGTCCAGGGTGGCGTTGGCGGCGGTGGTGGAGATCGGGTTGCCGCCGAAGGTGGAGATGCCGTTGCCGCGCAGCCCGTCCAGCAGGTCGCCGCGGGCGACCACGCCGCCGATCGCGAACCCGTTGCCCAGGCCCTTGGCGAACGTCATCGCGTCCGGGGTGACGCCGTGCGCGCCGATGCCCCAGAAGTGCTCCCCGGTGCGGCCCCAGCCGGTCTGCACCTCATCGGAGATGAACAGGATGCCGTGCTCGTCGAGGACTTCTTTGTAGGCGGCGAACAGGCCGTCGGGGGCCATGGTGAAGCCGCCCACGCCCTGCACCGGCTCGGCGATCAGGGCGGCCACGTCGGCCGGGTGCGCGGCCGTGCTCAGCACGTTCTTCAGGTCGGCCACGCAGGCCGCGATGTAGTCGGCGTCGGACATCCCGGCGAAGGCGGGCAGCTGCCGGTCGGCGCCGTGCAGGTAGTGGACACCGAACGGGGCCAGCGAAGACGGCTTCCAGCCGGTGTTGCCGGTGATGGCCACCGCGCCGAACGACCGGCCGTGGTAGCTGTTGCGCATGGCCAGCACCTGGTCGGCGCCGCGGGCCGTGGTGGCCAGCAGCAGGGCGGTCTCGTTGGCCTCGGTGCCGGAGTTGGTGAAGAACACCTTGGCGTCCGGGATTCCGGACAGCCGGGCGATCTTTTCGGCCAGCTCGACCTGGCTGCGGATCAGGTACAGCGTCGAGGTGTGCACGACCCCGGTCGACAGCTGGCGCTCGACCGCCTCGCGGACCTCGGCCACGTCGTAGCCGAGCATGTTGGTCAAGATGCCGGCGAAGAAGTCCAGGTAGCTCTTACCGTTCGCGTCGGTGACCCGGCAGCCTTTGCCGCCGGTCAGCTCGATGGGCTGGTCGTAGTAGAGCGCGACCCAGTTGGGGAT
>DASXJM010000440.1:0-2687 GCA_036497405.1 Streptosporangiaceae bacterium
GGCGGGGCGGAACTGGGGGGAACCAATGAGTGAGAAGGAAGGCGCGATGACCGGCAGCTGGCTGATCAGGAACGCCACTCTGCCCACGGGCCAGCGCACCGACCTGCTGCTCCGCGACGGCACCATTGCCGAGGCTGGCCCGGGGCTGGCCGCCGACGGGGCCGAGGTCCTGAACGCGGACGGCCTGCTGGCCCTGCCGGGCCTGGTCGACCTGCACACCCACCTGCGGGAGCCGGGCCGGGAGGACGCCGAGACCATCGAGACCGGGACCCGGGCCGCCGCGCTGGGCGGGTTCACCGCCGTGCACGCTATGGCCAACACCGACCCGGTCGCCGACACCGCGGGCGTGGTCGAGCAGGTCTGGCGGCTGGGCCGGGAGGCCGGGCACTGCGACGTCCAGCCGGTCGGCGCGGTCACGGTCAAGCTGGGCGGCACGCACCTGGCCGAGCTGGGGGCCATGGCCGACTCCGTGGCCCGGGTCCGGGTGTTCTCCGACGACGGCAGGTGCGTGTCCGACCCGCTGCTGATGCGGCGCGCGCTGGAGTATGTGAAGGCGTTCGACGGGGTGATCGCCCAGCACGCCGAGGAGCCCCGGCTGACCCAGGGCGCGCAGCTGAACGAGGGTGAGGTGTCCGGGCGGCTGGGGCTGGCGGGCTGGCCCGCGGTGGCCGAGGAGGCCATCATCGCCCGGGACTGCCTGCTGGCCGCGCACGTCGGCTCGGCCCTGCACGTCTGTCACGTGTCCACCACGGGTTCGGTGGAGATCCTCCGCTGGGCCAAGGCCAAGGGCTGGCCGGTCACGGCCGAGGTCACCCCGCACCACCTGCTGCTCACCGACGACCTGGCCGAAGGCTACGACCCGGTGTACAAGGTCAACCCGCCGCTGCGGACCGCCGCCGACGTCGAAGGCGTCCGGCAGGGGCTGGCCGACGGCACCATCGACTGCGTGGCCACCGATCACGCACCGCACCCGGCCGAATACAAGGACACCGAGTGGGCCGACGCGGCCATGGGCATGACCGGCCTGGAGATCGCGCTGCGCGCGGTGCAGCAGGCCATGGTCGACACCGGCCTGCTCGACTGGGCCGGGGTCGCGGACCGGATGTCGGTCCGGCCGGCCCGGATCGGCCGCCTGCCCGGGCACGGCCGCCTGCCCGAGGCGGGCGCACCCGCCAACCTGACCCTCTACGACCCCGGCGCCCGGCCCGAGCCGGTCGACCCGTCCACCCACGCCTCCAAGAGCCGGAACACCGCGTTCCGCGGCGTGGCCCTGCCCGGCCAGGTCGTGGCCACCTTCCTGCGCGGGGTCCCCACCGTCCTCGACGGCAAGCTGACCAACGCCAACCACAAGGAGACTGTGTGACGGCCGGACTTCCTGCGGGCAGCCCGATGGCCGGGCCGCCCGCCATCCTGGTCCTGGAGGACGGCACCACGTGGCGCGGAGCCGGCTTCGGAGCCGAAGGAGAGACCTTCGGTGAAATGGTTTTCAACACCGGGATGACCGGCTATCAGGAAACGCTGACCGATCCCTCCTACGCCCGGCAGATCGTGGCCATGACCGCGCCGCACATCGGTAATACCGGCGTCAACGACGCCGACCCCGAGTCGAGGCGGATCTGGGTCGGCGGCTACGTGGTCCGCGACCCGTCCCGGATCGCGTCCAACTGGCGGGCCGCCCGTGACCTGGACACCGAGCTCAAGCGGCAGGGTGTCACCGGCATCGCGGTCCGCGGCACCCGGGCGCTGACCCGGCGGCTGCGGGACCAGGGCGCCATGCGCGCCGCGATCAGCACCACCGAGACCGACCCGGAGCAACTGCTCCAGCGGGTGCTGGCCAGCCCGGGCATGACCGGCGCCGACCTGGCTCGCGACGTCACCACCCCCGAGCCGTACACGGTCAGCCCGCCCGCGGGCACTCTGGTCCGCTACCGGGTGGCCGCGGTCGACCTCGGGATCAAGGCGTCCACCCCCCGGTACCTGGCCCGGCTCGGCTGCGAGGTGCGGGTGCTGCCCGCCACCGCGACCGCGGCCGAGATCCTGGCCCTCAGCCCGGACGGGGTGTTCTTCAGCAACGGCCCCGGGGACCCGGCCGCGGCCGGCTACGCGGTCGAGGCCATGCGCGGGGTGCTGGACGCCGGCCTGCCCACGTTCGGTATCTGCATGGGCAGCCAGATCCTGGCCCGGGCCCTCGGCCTGGGCACCTACAAGCTGCGCTACGGCCACCGCGGGATCAACCAGCCGGTCATGGACCTGGCCACCGGCCGGGTCCGGGTCTCCAGCCACAACCACGGCTTCGCCGCCGCCCTCCCCGGCCAGAACACCGGCGCCCCGCCTGATAACAGCAAGACTGCCGGGGTCGTCTGGGCCCACATCCCGGAGGCGGCCCGGGCTCCGTTCGACACGCCGTACGGCCCGGCCCAGGTCAGCCACGTCAACCTGAACGACGGTGTGGTCGAGGGCCTGCGCCTGCTGGACCGCCCGGTGTTCAGCGTCCAATATCACCCGGAAGCCGCGCCCGGCCCGCACGATGCCGCCGATCTGTTCGAGGAATTCTGCGACACGATGAAGGGCGGGAGCGCCTGATGCCGCGCCGCACTGACCTGAAGTCCGTGCTGGTCATCGGGTCCGGCCCGATCGTGATCGGGCAGGGCTGCGAGTTCGACTACTCCGGGACCCAGGCCTGCCGG
>DASXJM010000441.1:0-10422 GCA_036497405.1 Streptosporangiaceae bacterium
CAGCCGTCCAGCCACTTCCTGGAGGACACCTCCTACCTGCACGCCATGCTGGTCGAGGCGGGCTGCACCACGCTCAGCGTGGACGCCTGCCACCTGCCCGGTCAGACCCCCGGCGGCCAGCTGTCCCGGCAGGCGCAGTACACGAAGTCGGATTTCTTCGACCGGCCGCTGAGCTCCACCGCGATCGGCGCCGTCCTCAGCGGGGTGGAAAAGCTGCTCGCAGCCGGCCCGGCCGCGGGTGGCACCGGCGGCGTGGCCTTCGACTCGCTGGGCGGCGCGGTCAACCGGGTCAGCCCCGGCGCGACCGCGTTCGTGCACCGGGACGGCCTGTTCCTGGCCCAGTACACGACCGACTGGCCCAGCGGCGCGCCCGCCGGAGCGGTCCGCCGCCAGCAGGCCTGGCTGCGGTCGCTCTATGGCACCGCCCACCGCTACGCCAGCGGCCAGGCGTACCAGAACTACATCGACCCCAGCCTGGCCAACTGGAAGCAGGCCTACTACGGCGCCAACTACCCCCGGCTGGCCCAGGTCAAGGCCCGCTACGACCCGGGCCGGCTGTTCCGCTTCCCGCAGGCCATCGGCTAGCGGTCGCGGCGAGCGGCCGGCCGCCCCGGCTAGTCGTCGCTGGACGCGGCCCAGATGTTGATGCCGCTGTCGACCGCGTTCCGGTCGATCTCGGCCAGGTCCTCGTCGCTGAACGTGGTGTTCTGGGCGGCGGCCAGGTTCTCCTCCAGCTGCCGGACGCTGCTCGCCCCGATCAGCGCCGACGTGACCCGCGGGTCACGCAGCACCCAGGAGATGGCCAGCTGGGCCAGGCTCTGCCCGCGCCGCTCGGCCACCCCGGCCAGGGCCCGGATGTGGTTCAGGGTCTGCTCGGTCAGCTGCTCCTGAGACAGTGACCCGTTCTGGGTCGCGCGCGAGCCCTCCGGCACCCCGTTCAGGTACTTGCCGGTCAGCAGGCCCTGGGCCAGCGGCGAGAACGCGATGCAGCCCATGCCGTCGCGCTCCAGCGTGGTCAGCAGCTCCGGCTCGACCCACCGGTTGAGCATCGAGTAGGACGGCTGGTGGATGAGCAGCGGCGTGCCCAGGTCCCGCATGATGGCCGCGGCCTGGGCCGTCCGCTCGGCCGAGTACGAGGAGATCCCGGCGTACAGGGCCCGGCCGGAGTGGACCGCGGTGTGCAGCGCGCCCATCGTCTCTTCCAGCGGCGTGTCCGGGTCGGCCCGGTGGCTGTAGAAGATGTCCACGTACTCCAGGCCCATCCGCTGCAGCGACTGGTCCAGGCTGGCCAGCAGGTACTTGCGGGACCCGTGGTCGCCGTAGGGGCCGGGCCACATGTCGTACCCGGCCTTGCTTGAGATGATCAGCTCGTCGCGGTACGGCCGGAAGTCCTCCTTGAGCAGCCGGCCGAAGTTGATCTCGGCCGTGCCGTAGGGCGGCCCGTAGTTGTTGGCCAGGTCGAAGTGGGTCACGCCCAGGTCGAACGCTCGCCGCAGAATCGCCCGCTGCCCGTCCAGGGCCCGGTCGTCCCCGAAGTTCTGCCACAGGCCCAGGGACACCTCGGGCAGGTCGATGCCGCTGCGCCCGCAGCGGCGGTAGGGCATCTTCTTCTCGTACCTGTCTTCGGCGGCGATGTAGGTCATGGTCGCCAGTCTCCCACTGTGCTCGCCCCCACTGGGCCCGTGACCCTGCCCAATCCCCCCGGTCCGCTGCGGCGTAACCTACCGGGCGGCACCGAGAGCCGGCTCATGACCCGAAAGGACCGCGCATGTACGACGCCATCATGGCCGAGACCGTTCATATCCCCGGGCACAATGGGGACCTGATCGAGGCGTACTACGCCCGGCCGCTGGGTCCGGGACCGTTCGGCAGCGTCGTGGTCATCCACCACATGCCGGGTTACGACCCGCAGACCAAGGAGATCACCCGGACCTTCGCGGTCAACGGCTACAACGCGATCTGCCCGAACCTCTACCACCGCGAGGCGCCCGGGGCCAGCCCCGACGACGCCGCCGCCACCGCCCGCGCCCAGGGTGGCGTGCCCGACGAGCGCCTGGTCGGCGACGTCGGCGGCGCGGCCACGTTCCTGCGGGCGCTGGAGAACTCCAACGGCAAGGTGGGCACGATCGGCTACTGCTCCGGCGGCCGCCAGTCGTTCCTGGCCGCGGTCAGCCTGCCCCTCGACGCGGCCGTCGACTGCTACGGCGCGTTCGTGGTCGGCAACCCGCCCGAGGGCATGCCGCTCAAGGTCGGCCCGATCGTGGACCAGACCCCGAACCTGTCCTGCCCCCTGCTCGGCCTGTTCGGCGCCGACGACCAGCACCCGTCGCCGGAGCAGGTCGGTGAGCTGGAGCAGGCCCTCAAGGCCGCCGGCAAGACCTACGAGTTCCACTCCTACGAGGGCGCCGGCCACGCGTTCTTCTCGGTCAACCGCCCCTCTTACCGGGTCGAGGCGGCCAACGACGGCTGGCAGCGCATCTGGGACTTCTACGGCCAGTACCTGAGCGCCTGAGCGCGGAGTTAAGGAGCTTTCCATGTGCACTTACCAGACCGAGCAGATCAAGATCACCGGCAGCGGCAAGGGTTCCGCGGGCTGGTTCGGCGTCACCGACGCCAGCGTCTATTACGACCACCCGGTGCACGCCCCGGCCGAGCACAGCCTCAACATCGACTTCCTCAACCCCGGCCAGGGCCCCGCCGCCCGCGTCGCCGTCGAGCTCACCGCCGAGTCCGCCCGCGCCCTGGCCCAGGCCATCGAAGCCGCCCTGGCTTCCGTCCCCGCCGAGCTCCTGACCTGACCCAGCGCTCCCCGGGCCAGCCGGCCTGCTCCGGCTGGCCCGCTGGGCTCATCAAGTGTGCCCGTCCCACCGTTCCCAAGCATCCCACTGCCCCAACCACACCACTGCCCCCAGACACCTCACCTCCCACAGACACCTCACCTCCCCCCAGACACCTCACCACCCCCAGCACCTCACCGACCCCATTCGCCCCGCCTCACTCATCTCACCAACCTCAACAGCCTTTTCCTGCTCACCATGACCACCGGCCGCTGCCGCCCCACGCGCGTATCAATCCGCCGGCCGACGGCGCCGCCGGTTTCGCGGTGAGTGAACAACATTTATGCCGTTCTGAGTGGTATTTCCGGTCTGGGGCGGCCAGATTGTCGGTGCTGCATGACAGCATTTCGTTCATGCAATCGATGGAAGGTCGGAACCGTGGCCGCAGCACACGGCGCGGGGCCGAGGTGGGCCGGGACCCACGATGAAGTTCCAGGTTGAGCGAGACGTGCTGGCCGAAGCGGTCGGCTGGGCCTCCCGGGCCCTCCCGTCCCGGCCGGTGATCCCGGTGCTGTCCGGGTTGCTGTTGCAGGCCGCGGACGGTCTTACGCTGTCCTGCTTCGACTATGAGGTCTCGGCCCGGGTCGAGGTCGACGCCGAGGTGGCCGAGCCGGGCACCGTGCTGGTCCCGGGCCGCCTGCTGGCCGAGATCACCCGCAGCCTGCCCAGCCTGCCGGTCGAGTTCGCCGACGACCCCGAGGGGGTCAGCCTGACCTGCGGCAGCGCATCGTTCACTCTGGTCACGCTGCCGGTGGAGGAGTATCCCGATCTGCCCGCCCTGTCGCAGACGGCCGGGACCGTGGACGGCGGCGACCTGGCCGCCGCCATCGGCCAGGTCGCCCCCGCGGCCAGCCGGGACGACACGCTGCCCCTGCTGACCGGGGTCAACCTTGAGGTCAACGGCGACACGATGACGCTCGCGGCCACCGACCGCTACCGGCTGGCCATGCGCGACCTGGCCTGGTCGCCGACCCGGTCCGGCGCCAGCGGCACCTACCTGGTCCCGGCCCGGACCCTGATCGACGCGGCCCGGACCATGACTCCGGGCGAGCCGGTGACGATCCAGCTGCGCTCCGACCACGACCGCGACGCCGAGCTGACCCGCGAGTACGGACCGGGCGCCGCCGAGAACCCCGACCTGAAGCGCTCGTCGTCCTCGGCCGCGGACGCGATGATCGGTTTCGAGTCCGGCGGCCGGCGGCTCACCACCCGGCTGATCGCGGGGGAGTACATCAAGTACCGCTCCCGCTTCCCCAGCGAGTTCGCCTGCCAGGCCGACATGCCCGCGGCGCCGTTCATCGAGGCCGTCCGCCGGGTGTCCCTGGTCGCCGAGCGCGGCAGCGCGGTGCGGCTGAGTTTCGGCGGCGGCGAGGTCACCATCGAGGCCGAGACCCAGGGCCGGGCCCGGGCCCGGGAGATCGTCCGGGCCGACTTCCGCGGCGTCGAGCCGGGCATCGCCTTCAGCCCGCACTTCCTGCTGGACGGCATCGCCGCGGCCGGCGTCACCGCCGCCACCTCGGCGCACCCTGAACCGGCCGCCGACGCCGACGCCGGCCAGGACGCCGGGTCCGCCCGGGCCGCCAAGTCCCACGGCAAGGCCGGTGCCGCCCCGGCCGAGAGCCTGATCCGCCTGGAGTTCAACAGCTCGACCAAGCCGGCGGTGGTCACCGGGTTCCAGGTCCCCGCCGCCGATGATGACGCCGCATCCGCGCCAACCCGCGAGGCGGCCGAGTCAGCCTCGTCCGGCTTCCGCTACCTGGTCGTGCCGCTGCGGACCGCCAGCCGCCAGTAGCCCGCCGTGGCGCCGAGGTGGCAGAGGTAGCGGCCCGGAGCGGTTAGTGACCGGGAGCAATCCCGGCTGCTCAGCCTCCGGGGTAGTACCCGTGCCCGTAGCCGTAGCCACGCTGGGAGAACCAGGCCGCCAGCACCAGCCACACCGCCATCACGATGATCATGATGGCCACCGCCGCGTACCGGGCCGGGAAGACCACCGGCTCGTTCGGTTCGGGCACGGCGGGCGGTGGGGCCGGCATGTCGTTGAACTGGTTGTCCAGTTCGCCGTGCGTTCTCGCCGCCAGCACCGAGTGCAGGCGTTCCTGCAACTCGTCCAGGGTCAGCCGACCTTGCACGAAGTACTTCTGCAGCGCAGCCGCTGCCGAGTCGCGTTCCGCGTCGGAGGCGCGGACGTCTTTTCGAATCGCCACGGGCTTCCCATGCTCGCCAGGACCAGTTGTTCTCTCTCCACGATAAGTCGGCCCACCGGAGTCTGTAACACCCGGTGGGCCGAACTTTGCTGAGAGGGGTCCCGGCACCGGCCGGAACCGGCCGGTGGATCGCCCCGATCCAGGTGGCGGAAAGCCTTACCAGCGCCGCCCGCAGCGACCACCGCGGCCGCCCCGGCCGCCGCCCAGCACCCGGCGGATGAGTGCGAAGATGGCGAAGATCAGCACGAACCCGAACGGCCGCCCGCCGCCGCCGAAGATGCCCCCGAACATCAGCAGCGCCCACAGTCCGGCGATGGTGACCAGCGCGATCACCGGCGCCGCCATGGAGGCAGCCCGGCCCCGCATGCCGTTCCAGCCGTCATCGTGGGCGCCCGAACCGGTGCCCTGCGGCCCCACCGTCAGCTGTGAGCTGCCAGCCTGCGCGAACCCGGACCCGGTACTGGGCATCCAGGTGTCGCCGTTCCGCGGCAGATCGGTGGTCACCGCGTTCAGCTCGCCATACGTCCGGGCCGCGAAGGTCCGGTCGAGGCGCTCGTTCAGCTCGTCGAGGGTGAGCCGACCGTCGCCGTAGTGCTCTCGCAGCTGGGCGGCGACGGACTCACGCTCAGCGTCCCCCACGCGGATGTTCGGTCCCGTAGCCATGATCTGCCTCCCGTGTCCCGGTCGAGTTCGACCGGATAACAGCACGTTATGTCGTGAGCGGACCGCCGGCAATTGACTAATGTCATGTCCTGCCCGTGACACCGCCCCGGCGAGGGCTCCCGCCGCCGCGGCCGGGCCCCGGCCCGCGGGGCCATCATCGCCCGCGCCAGCACCCGCCGCGGGAACGCCCAGCTCAGGCGCGCACGCGGGGGAAACCCCCCGAATATTGGCGGTTGCTATTGGGAGAAAACCCCCTCGAAATAAAAGTGGCCGCCTTTTACGGTAACGACGAATGGTTTCCGCGGACTCCTCCCGCACGCCGGGGAAACCGCTCCGAGAGCCAAGGCATCAACCACCGCCACCCGCGCCGGCCTGCCCGAACCCGGCTACCGCCCCGGGCGAACCAGGCCCGGCCCGTGAAGAACGCCCGCTCGTGAGGGTCCAGCTCACGAGCGGGCGGTGACCGACAGCACCAGTACCCGGAAAGAGTCCATGATGCGCCAGTCGTTGAGTTCAGTATTGCCCGAAGACGGGCTTGAACACCATTCTCGCCACCGCCGAAGGGCCCATCCGCCCATGGTGGAACGGATCGCCGGCTGGAGTGCCCGGCACCGCAAGACGGCCGTGTTCGGCTGGCTGGGTCTGGTGGCAATTATCTTTGTGCTCAGCCAGATGATGGGCAGCCGGAACCTGCCCACCTACGACCCCGGGCAGGCCGGGCAGGCGGAGCGGGCGCTGCACCAGGCGGCGCCCGGCGCCTACGACAGCGCCTCCGAGTCGGTCCTGATCCAGGCCCGGCCGGGCGCCGCCCGCTTCAGCCACAACCAGGACATGCGCCAGGCCGCCCAGCAGGTCGCGGCGGCGCTGTCGGCCCAGCCCAAGAACGCCGCCCACGTCAGCTCCCCGCTCGCCGCGGGCAACGGCTCGCTGGTGTCGGCCGACGGGCGCAGCGCCCTGGTCCGCTTCCAGGTGCCGGGTATCAAGGACGGGAGCGGCAGTACCGACGGCCAGGTGGCTGCCGACCAGCACACCGTGGCCGCGGTGCAGGCCCAGCACCCCGGCCTGACCATCAAGGAGTCCGGCGACGGCAGCGTGGCCAAGGCCATCAACGACTCGCTCAACTTCCGCCAGGCCGAGGCGACCTCGGTCCCGATCACGCTGATCTTGCTACTGGTGGTGTTCGGCGCGCTGGTCGCGGCGGGCATCCCGGTGCTGCTGGCGGTGTCGGCGGTGATGGCCGCGCTGGCCCTGGTCACCATCGGCAGTCACTGGCTGCCGGTGACCTCGGCCACCTCCGAGGTCGTGCTGATCGTCGGCATGGCCGTGGGCGTCGACTACTCCCTGTTCTACCTGCGCCGGGAGCGCGAGGAACGGGCCCGGGGCCGGTCGTTCGCCGAAGCCTTGCGGATCTCGGCCGGCACCTCGGGCCGGGCCATCCTGGTCTCCGGTGTCACCGTCATGATCGCGATGGCCGGGCTGTTCCTGACCGGCATCGACGAGTTCGACGGCATCGCCCTCGGCACCATCGCCGTGGTCGGGATCGCGGTGGCGGGCTCGCTGACCGTGCTGCCCGCGCTGCTGTCCTGGCTCGGCCCCCGGGCCGACTGGGGCCGCATCCCATTCCTCGGCCGCAGCCGGGCCGCGGGACGGCCGTCCCGGCTCTGGGCCGCGCTGGTCCGCCGGGTGGTCCGGCACCCGCTGATCTGGGGCGGCACCGCCATGATCGCGCTGCTGGCCCTGGCCACTCCGGCCCTGGGCATGCGGCTGGGGGAGCCGGCCGTGGACGCCCCAAGCAGCGCACCCGCCGTCCAGACCCTGACCCAGATTCACCAGGCGTTCCCGCAAGCGCCCGCGCCCGCGACGGTCGTCGTCACCGGGTCCGCGATCACCTCACCGCAGATGAAAGCCGAAGTCACCGCGCTGCAGGGGCGCGCGGCGGCCGGCGGCCAGCTCCGCGAACCGGTGACCGCGTCTCTGGTCGGCGGCGGCCCCGCGGGCCGGGCCCTGGTCGTGGACGTGCCCTTGGCCGGGAACGGCAGTGACAACCAGTCCAACCAGGCCCTGCAGACCCTGCGGTCGGACGTGCTGCCCGCCACCATCGGCACAGTGCCCGGGGTGAAGTACGCGGTCACCGGCGACACCGCCAGCAACTACGACTTCACCCACCAGCTGCACAACCGGACGCCACTGGTCCTGGGCCTGGTCGCGGTGCTGGCCTTCGTCCTGCTCCTGCTGGCGTTCCGGTCCCTGGCCATCCCGCTGGTGTCGATCCTGCTCAACCTGCTCTCGGTCGGCGCCGCCTACGGCCTGATCACGCTGATCTTCCAAGACGGCCACCTGCAGGGACCGCTCGGCTTCACCTCGTTCGGCGGGATCATCTCCTGGGTGCCGCTGTTCATGTTCGTGTTCCTGTTCGGGATCAGCATGGACTACCACGTGTTCATCCTGAGCCGGATCCGCGAGCTGCGATCCCGCGGCGCCACCACCCGTGAGGCCGCGACCGGCGGCATCGCCAGCAGCGGCGGCGTCGTCACCAGCGCCGCCCTGATCATGGTCGCGGTGTTCTCCATCTTCGCCACCCTGCCCCTGATCGACCTCAAGATCCTCGGCATCGGCACCGCGGCCGCCGTCCTCATCGACGCCACCATCGTCCGCGGCATCCTGGTCCCGGCCGCGCTGGCCCTCCTCGGCGAGCGCACCTGGTACCTCCCGCGCTGGCTGCACTGGCTCCCGTCCCGCCAGCCGGACCTGCCGCCCCTCCCCGCTGACTCACCCCCCACCGACCGGCGCGAGCTGAAGCCGGTCTGACCCCACGCGCCCAACTCCGGGCGTGACGTCACCCTCCCGGCGTCACGCCCGGCCCGCTGTCCGCAGGCTCGGCGCCACCGCGCAAGACGGCGCCACCGCGCATGACGGCCCGCACGGTCGCACGGATCCCGTCCAGCCACGTCCGCGGAGCACCGCCCCCACCTGGCCCGCCACCTCGCACGGCCGCCCAAAGACGTCCGCCCATCCGTACCGCAGCGTCACGATCCCATCGACCACCCCCGCATTGTCCCGGCGGAAGTCCCGCCACCGCTCGCCCGGCGGGTGCGCCACCACCCCGTCCAGCTCCACTCCCACCCGGCTCTCCCCGTAGAGGTTGTCCAGGTAGCAGACCCGCCCCCCGCGCACCACCCGCACCTGCCGCTCCGCCCGTGGCAACCCATGGGCCCGCTCCACATCCCGGACATACCGGTACTCCAGATTCGACCGGACCCCCCGCTCCACATCCTCCAAGGCCTCAATCACTGGCGCCCGCCAGCGGAGTTTTAGGTACCTTTCCGCTTCTCGTCCAAGACGGTCGGCGTTCGTCAATCCTTTTCCCGTCGCCCGGCATATCCAGCCGAACGCTTCGTCCGCCGACGATGCAGCATCCACGAGATCGAGAATTGTCGCGTCAATGCGCGTGCGAGGCGGCAGGAGGTAGGGGTGCCGTTCCCTTCCGGCGCGGTCCACCCGGTGCACGATGACCCCGCGAATATGACGGGGATTCCTTTCCCGGGGCACGGTGACATGCAGCGGCGGATCGCGCGAACCGTAACGGTCGCCGAAGCCATAGAGCTCGGCCGCGGTCTGATGACTCAGCATGCTGTGCGGTCCGGCCCGTACCAGCGCGGACCATCGCAGCGCATCATCGCCGGGCGGTCCGGTGAAGACGGCATAGACCCCGCGGTGAAGATGCTGCCATCTACCGGTCCGGAGCAGCGTACCGACCGAAGCCGGATGCAGCCCGTTTTCAATAGCCTGGCCGCGTCCAATGACGCCGCACTGCAGCGAGATAAGAGCGGCGCATCGATCTGGAATGTCAATGGCCATGCCGCCATCGTCGTCGAGCCCCGGCCGACTATCCAGAACCTTTCTCACCCCTGTGGAAAACTCCGCCCCTGTGGACAAGCCCCCCGCCCCAGGGATTCAGGAACACTTCTATGCAGTATTTGCAAAGAAGTGTTCCCAAACCCCCGAAAGACGGGGCCCTGGCGAAGCGGCGAGCCCCCGACGCCGCTACGCCGGGGCGCTTCGGCGGGCGCGGCGCACCGTCAGGGTGAGGGGCACCGAGGCCAGGGCCCCGGCCGCCAGCACCGCGGCGACCCAGTACAGGGTGACCGCCACCGCGTGGCCGGCCGCCCCCGCCGACCCGTGCGCGGCCAGGCTGAGGAACACGCTGCCGAACGTCGCTACCCCGACCGCCTGGCCCAGCTGGAGCGCGGTGGTCAGCAGCCCGCTGGCGTCGGCGGCTTCGGCCACCGGGACCTGCATGAGTGAATGCGTGACCAGGGGACTGAACCCCGCCGCCAGCGAACCTCCCAGCAGCACCAGGATCACCACCAGCAGAGCACCTCCGCGCCCGCCCGAGGCCAGGTCCAGGCCCAGCAGCACGTAGGCCAGCACCGCGGCACCGCACCCCAGCGGCGTGAGCAGGTGGTGCAGCCGGACCGGCAGCCGGTTCCAGAAGAACCCGACCAGGCCGAACACCAGCGCCGACGGCGCGAAGGTCAGCCCGGCGCGCAGCGCGCTCTCGCCCAGGCCGGTCTGCAGCTGCAGGGCCACCGCGAACAGGAAGCCGCCGTAGCTGGCCATGAGCAGGATCATCGCGGTCAGCCCGGAAGCCAGGCCGGGCGCGGCCAGCACGCGCAGGTTCAGCAGGGGGTCACCGCCGCGGGCGGCGATCCGGCGCT
>DASXJM010000442.1:0-1725 GCA_036497405.1 Streptosporangiaceae bacterium
GGGGCATTCGCAGGGGGAGATCGCCGCCGCGTGTGTGGCGGGGATCTTGTCGCTGGAGGATTCCGCCCAGGTCGTGGCCCTGCGCAGTCAGGCCCTGTCGGTGCTGGCCGGGCATGGGGGGATGCTGTCGGTGGCCGAGCCCGCCCCGGCCGTCCAGGATCGCCTCGCGGCCGAACCAGGCCGGGCTTCGGTCGCGGCCGTCAACGGGCCATCGGCGACGGTCGTGTCCGGTGACCCGGACGCGCTGGAGCAACTGGCCGCGGAGTGTGAAAAGGCCGGAGTGCGGACCCGGGCCATCGCCGTGGACTACGCCTCCCACAGCCCCCAGGTCGAACGGCTCCGGGACCAGATCCTGGCGCTGCTGGCCGGGGTCGCCCCTCGGCCGGGCCAGGTGCCGATGGTCTCGGCGATGACCGGGAAACCGGTCGGCGGCCCGGATCTGGACGCCGGGTACTGGTACGACAGCTTGCGGGCCCCGGTCCAGTTCGCCCAGGCGGTCCGCGCACTGGGTGAGGACGGTCACCGGGCCTTCATCGAAGTGTCCCCCCACCCGGTCCTGACCGGCGCGATCACCGACACGTTGACTGGGACCGCCGGCGCGGACCCGGCGCACCAGGCAGCCGCAGAGGTTCTGGCGACCGGGACCCTGCGGCGCGACGACGGAGGGCCCGCCCGCCTGCTGACCTCGCTGGGCGAAGCCCACGTGCACGGCGTCGCGGTGAACTGGGCCGCGGTCCTGCCCGCCCGGCCGCCGGTGACCCTGCCCACCTATGCGTTCCAGCACGAGCGGTTCTGGCCTCAGCCGCGCCCCGGTGGACTGGGGGATCTGTCCTCGGCCGGGCTCGCGATGGTGGGTCATCCGCTGCTGAGTGCCGCGGTGGAGCTCGCCGCCGGCCAGGGATACATCCTGACCGGCCGGCTGTCGCGGGCGGCCCAGCCGTGGCTGGCTGACCACGCCGTGGCCGGGACGGTACTGATCCCGGGCACGGTGTTCGTCGAGCTGGCGATCCGGGCCGGGGACGGCGCCGGGTGCGGCCAGCTCAACGAGCTGACCCTGGAATCGCCCCTGGTCCTGCCGGATGACGGTGGCCTCCAGATCCAGGTCGCGGTGGCCGCGCCGGACCCCGCCGGCCACCGAGCGGTGGAGATCTTCGCCCGTCCCGACGACGCCACCCGGAACGCCGCCTGGGGCCGCCACGCCCGCGGCCAGCTGACCCCGGGCACCCCCGGCTCGTCGCTGGGCACCGACGACCTCGCGGTGTGGCCGCCGGCGGGGGCGGTTGCGGTGCCGGTGGAGGGTTTTTACGCGGGCCTGGAGGCGGCCGGGTACGGGTATGGGCCGGCGTTCCGTGGGCTGCGGGCGGCGTGGCGGCGGGATGGGGAGGTGTTCGCGGAGGTGGCGCTGCCGGAGGGGGTGGCGGACAGTGCGGGGTCGTTCGGGTTGCATCCGGCGTTGCTGGACGCGGCGTTGCAGGCGGCGACGCTGACGGCCGGTGATGCGGCCGGGGCCGGCCTGGCCGGTGAGCTGGCCGGGGCGGCCGATGGTTCGGCCGGGGCCGGTGGCGGCGGGCCCGAGGTCCGGTTGCCGTTTGCGTGGTCGGGGGTGCGGTTGCATGCGGTGGGGGCGCCGGTGCTGCGGGTGAAGGTTCGCCCGGATGGTACCGGTGGGTTGTCGCTGGTGGCGGCGGATGGGGCTGGGGATCTGGTGGTGTCGGTGGGGTCGCT
>DASXJM010000443.1:0-5060 GCA_036497405.1 Streptosporangiaceae bacterium
GATCGATCGGCCGGAAGGACGCCCATGAGCTGCGAACACCTTGCTTGTGCACGATGCGGGGGGCCAGTGAGCGAGGGCCGCTGCCCGGCCTGCCGGGCCACCCGGCAACAGATGCACCACAGCCACACCAACTACACCCCCCACATTCTCATCGCATCGGCGTTGCTGATCGTTTTGCTGGCCGTCCTGGCCGTCCACGGGGTCGTGGGTTAGAGGGTTAGAGGGAAACCGCCGTCGGGCTGCGGCGAGGCGATCTGACCGGCCCAGCGAGCCGGGCCGAAGGCCCGGCGAGCCGGGCCGAAGGCCCGGCGAGTGGTCGGTACCACGGTCCGCACCACCGCGCGGGCGCGAAGCGCACCGGGGGGTACGGGGGGTCGTCCCCCGGGGGATTACTGTTCCCCGTTCTGGCCCCGACGGAGCCAGCGGATCTCGGCTTCGATGAAGTCGTCGATCTCGCCGTCGAGGACCGCGGTGGTGTTGCCGGTTTCGAAGCCGGTCCGTACGTCCTTCACGTTCTGGTACGGGTAGAGAACGTAGTTGCGGATCTGGGTGCCCCAGCTGCCGGTGATCTCGCCGCGCAGGGCGGCCATCTCGTCGGCTTCCTCCTGGCGCCGCCGCTCCAGCAGCTTGGCCTGCAGCACCGCCATGGCCGAGGCCCGGTTCTGGATCTGGCTGCGCTCGTTCTGGCAGGAGACCACGATGCCGGTCGGGAGGTGGGTGATCCGCACCGCCGAGTCGGTGGTGTTGACGCCCTGGCCGCCGGGACCGCTGGACCGGTAGACGTCGACCCGGATCTCGTCGTCGTTGACCTCGACGTGGTCGGTCTGCTCGACCACGGGCACCACGTCCACGCCCGCGAACGACGTCTGGCGGCGGCCCTGGTTGTCGTACTTGGAGATGCGGACCATCCGGTGCGTGCCGTGCTCGCCGCGCAGGGTGCCGTAGGCGTACGGCGCCTTGACCGCGAACGTGGTCGACTTGATCCCGGCCTCTTCGGCGTAGGAGACGTCGTAGACCTCGGTCGGGTAGCCGTGCCGTTCGGCCCAGCGCAGGTACATGCGCTGCAGGTTCTGCGCGAAGTCGGCCGCGTCGGCCCCGCCGGCCTGGGAGTTGATCGTCATCAGCGCCTCGCGCTGGTCGTACTCGCCGGCCAGGAGCGTGCGCACCTCGAGCTGGTCGATCTCCTTGCGGAGCATGCTCAGCTCGCCCTGCGCCTCGGCCCGGGTCGGCTCGTCGTTCTCGCTCTCGGCCAGCTCAAACATCACCCGGGTGTCGTCGAGCCGCTGCCGTAGGTTGTCCAGCCGGGCCAGCTCGCCCTCCACGTAGGAGAGGCGGCGGGTGACCGACTGTGCGTGCTGCTGATCGCCCCACAGGTCCGGGTCGGCGGCCTGATCGCGTAGAGTAGCGGCTTCCTCCCGCATAGCATCGGGATCGAGTACCGCTTCCACGGTGGCGAGCTTCGACGACAGTTCCGAGATCTCATCAGTGGGATCGGTAGCTGCCATGGCGGACAGCCTATGCGAGTAAGTGCCTGCTGGCGTATGCCGGCACGAGGGCGGTCCCGGCCCCGGTATCCTGCCAAACGGGTCCGCGCCTGGGCGGCACACCCCATAGGCTGACCGTCAAAGCACGACAGCGGAGGATAAAGTCGGGTCGGTTTCCCGTTTCCCGATGGATACGAACATGCGAGCGACTCTAAACCGCATTCCCAAAGCCATGCTGGCCGTGCTCGGCCCCCTGACGGCGCTGGCCGTACTGCTGTCGGTCCAGGGCTGCGGCACCACCATGGCGGACGCGACCACGACCGCGGCCGGGCCGACCCATGCCGCCGCGCTGAAGGTGTTCAACTCGTACGTGACCGCCAACAAGGTCGCGGTGGCCAACCATGACCAGCTGCTGGCGCAGTCGCTGGTCAGCAGCGCCCAGGTCAACATCCTGCAGTCGCAGTACCAGATGGCCAGCAGCACCGGGGGCGAGGTGACCGCGCCCAACTACGGCAAGCCGACCCTGTACGTGCCCAAGCTGACCACGTACCCGCAGTGGTTCATCGCGGTGGCGCCCGAGTACCCGGCCCACGGCGGCGCGGCCAGGACCGCGGTCATGGTGTTCGACCGCACCGACGCCGGCACGAGCTGGACCCTGAACGGCACCGTGCAGCTGGCCCGGGACGCCCCGCCGCTGAACGTGAAGCTGGACCAGGACGGCTACGCCACCCCGCTGGCCACCACCGATAAGGACCTGCTGTTCCGGCCGGACGAGGTCGGCGCCATGCAGGCGTCGCTGGTCGACGACGGCCCGTCCAGCGCGGCGACCAAGGTGGTCCAGTCCGGCCCGCTGACCACCGGCTACTACTGGTCCAACACCGCCTACGCCAAGCAGGTCCGGCCTCAGCATCTGGTCTACACCTGGCAGATGGAGGGGACCAGCTTCCCGTTCTTCGCGCTGCGGACCACCGACGGCGGGGCCATCGTGTTCTACACGATGTCGCTGAACCAGCAGACCCAGCCGGTGACCAAGCCGCCCGCGCACCCGAAGAGCCCGCTGCCGGCCATCCCGGTCCGGGACGAGTACAAGCCGCTGCTCACGCCGGGCCAGACCCCGTTCACCATCGAGTTCGACGGCGGATCCACCCTGCAGTACCTGGCCGTCGACCCGCCCGCGGCCAAGAACGGCCAGGCCAACGGCAAGCTCCGCATCATCGGTAACGGCGGCGGTCTGACCTACGCGGGTGGCAGCTAGAGGCACCAGGGGCCGCTGTTCCGGCCGCCGAGGCAGCCGGAACAGCGGGACGCCGGGTCAGTCAGTCCTGGTGCGGGAGTGAGCTGGACGCGACCAGGGCGCGGACCGCGCGCAGGGCCACCGACAGCGTGGTGAAGGTGAACCGCTCGCTCTCCCAGATCTCGCCCAGGGTGCGGGTGGCCCGGCCGACCGCGGCCGCGTTGTGCTCGGTCCAGGCGGCCAGCCGCTCCTCCGGGGTGCCCACGCCACCGACCGACAGCACGTCGCGGGTCAGGGCGGCGTGGGCGGCGTACAGGTCGTCGCGCAGGGCGGCCCGGGCCATGCTGCTCCACCGGTCCTCGCGCGGCAGCGCGATGATGCGGTCCCGGAGCCGGGCGATCTGCAGCCGGTCGGCCAGGTCGAAGTAGACCTCGGCCGTCTCCTCGACCCCGCGGGACGTGATGCCGGCCGTCTCCACGATGTCGAATGCCGAGTAGGTGGGGACCATGCCGGCCACGGTCTCGGCCAGCTCGGGCGGAACGCCGCGGCCCGCGAACGAGTCCCGGCGCTGCTGATGCGTCTCGGCGTCCCGGCCGGTCAGCAGTTTGGGCAGCCCGGACCGGACGGCCAGCACGCCGCTGGTGAAGTGGTCCACGGCCGCGGAGATGTCGACCGGGAAGCGCCGGTTGTAGATCAGCCAGCGACAGGCCCGCTCGGTCAGCTTCCGCCCCTCCAGCAGCAGCGCGATCTGGGTGCCGATGTCGACCGTGCCGTCCAGGGCGGTGACCTCGCGCCAGAAGGCCGGCATGCCGAACACGTCCCGGGCCACCAGCCAGGTCCGGGTGATCTCCGGGACCGACGCGCCGGTCTCCTCGTTGAGCCGGAACGTGAACGTGGTGCCGGACGTGTCCACCATCTCGTTCACGACCGAGGTGGTGATGATCTCGCGGCGCAGCGGGTGCGTGCCCATCCGGCCCGACTGGGTGGCCCGGAGCGGGGCCGGGAAGTACTCGGTCAGCTCGCGGTGCAGGTACGGGTCGTCGCCCAGGCCGGAGGCCAGCGCCTCCTCGGTGGCGGCGATCTTGGTGTGGGCCAGCAGCAGGGCCAGCTCCGGGTTGGTCAGGCCCTTGCCCGCCGACCGGCGCTCGGCGATCTCCTTGTCCCCCGGCACCGCGTCCTGGCCGCGGCGCAGCCGCTTGTCCCGCTCCAGCTGGCGCAGGTAACGCGCATGCACGTGCAGCATCTGCGGGCCCTGGGCCCGGGCCGTGGCCAGGGCCATGTTCTGGCCGTAGTTGTGCCGCAGCACCAGCGCGGCGACCTCGTCGGTCATCTGCTGGAGCAGGTCGTTGCGGGTGCCGGTGGTGATCTCCGCGTCCCGGACGGCCTGGTCGAGCAGGATCTTGATGTTGACCTCGTGGTCGGAGGTGTCGACCCCGGCCGAGTTGTCGATGAAGTCGGTGTCGACCAGGCCGCCGCCGAGGGCGAACTCGATCCGGCCCGCCTGGGTCAGGCCCAGGTTGCCGCCCTCGGCCACCACCCGGGCCCGCAGGTCGGCCGCGTTGACCCGGACGCTGTCGTTGGAGCGGTCGCCGCAGGACTCCTGGGTCTCGGCGGTGGCCTTGATGTAGGTGCCGATGCCGCCGTTCCAGAGCAGGTCGACCGGGGCGGTCAGGATGGCCGAGATCAGCTCGTCCGGGGACAGGGCCAGCACGCCGTCGTCGATGCCCAGGACCGCGCGGGCCTGGGGCGACACCGGCACCGACTTGGCGCTGCGCGGCCACACCCCGCCGCCGGCCGAGACCAGCGACCGGTCGTAGTCGGTCCACGACGAGCGGGCCAGCCCGAACAGCCGCTGCCGCTCGGCGAAGCTGACCGCCGGGTCGGGGTCGGGGTCCAGGAAGATGTGCCGGTGGTCGAAGGCCGCGACCAGCTTGAGCTGGTCGGACAGGAGCATCCCGTTGCCGAAGACGTCGCCGGACATGTCCCCGACCCCGGCCGCGGTGAACGGGTCGGTGGCCGGGTTCAGGCCCAGGGTGGCGAAGTGGTTCTTGACCGACTCCCAGGCCCCGCGGGCGGTGATGCCCATCTTCTTGTGGTCGTAGCCGACCGAGCCCCCGGAGGCGAAGGCGTCGCCCAGCCAGAAGCCGTAGCGGCCCGCGATCTCGTTGGCCACGTCGGAGAACGTGGCCGTGCCCCTGTCGGCCGCCACGACCAGGTAGGGGTCGTCACCGTCGTGCCGGACCACCTCGCGGGGCGGGACGACCCGCTCCCCCTCCAGGTTGTCGGTGATGTCCAGCATGGCGCTGATGAACGTCTGGTAGCAGGCCAGCACCTCGCCCTGG
>DASXJM010000444.1:0-5024 GCA_036497405.1 Streptosporangiaceae bacterium
CGGCAAGCCCGCCCCGGACGGATACCTGCTGGCCGCCCGCGAACTGGGGGTCTCCCCGGCCAGTTGCGTGGTGGTCGAGGACTCACCGGCCGGGGTCGCGGCCGGGCAGGCGTCGGGCGCGCTGGTGGCCGCGGTCACCACGACCCACCCGGCCGAGGCGCTGGCCGCCGCCGACCTGGTGGTGCCGGGCCTGCCCGAGGTGGCCGAGGCCGTCGGCCGCCGCCGGCCGGCCCGGCGTTAGGCTCGGCGTCGGCGCAGTCAGGACGGCCGCCAGGACCAGGCGGTACGGGAAGGCGGGACGATGGCGACACTGGACGGGACGGTGGCCCTGGTCACCGGGGCCAGCAGCGGGATCGGCCGGGCCACGGCCCAGCGGCTGGCCGCCGAGGGGGCGGTGGTGGCCCTGGCCGCCCGGCGCCGGGACCGGCTCGACGAGCTGGTTACGGCGATCACGGACAGCGGCGGGCGGGCGCTGGCCCTGGAGAGCGACCTGACCGACCGCGCGCAGGCCGAGGACGCGGTCGGGCGCACCGTGGCCGAGCTGGGCCGGCTGGACACGGTGGTCAACAACGCCGGGGTCATGCTGCTCGGGCCCGCGCTGAACAGCCCGGCCGAGGACTGGGACGCGATGATCGCGCTCAACGTCCAGGCCCAGCTGTACGTGACCCGCGCCGCCCTCCCCCATCTGATTCAGGCGGCCGCTGACGGCCCGCGCCGGGTCGCCGACGTGGTCACGATCTCTTCCACCGCGGGCCGGGTGGCCCGGCCCGGGGCCGGGGTCTACGCGCTGACTAAGTTCGGGGTGGCCGCGTTCTCCGAGTCGCTGCGCCAGGAGCTGGTCAGCCAGCGGGTGCGGGTCAGCGTGGTCGAGCCGGGCACGGTGGACACCGAGCTGGTCACCCACAACCGGGACGAGGTGCGGGCCGCGGCCGAGCGGCAGACCGCCGCGATCGAGCCCTTGCACCCAGAAGACATCGCCGACGCCGTGGCCTACATCGTGACCCGCGACCGCCGCGTGGCCGTCAACGAACTCCTGGTCCGGGCGGCCGAACAGACCTGGTAGCACGGGCCAGGTCCTGTCCACGCCCCCGCGTGGACAGGACCCCCATCGAACGGCCGGGTCAGCCGACCGGCTCGCGGATGAGCCGCCACAGGCCGGCCGCGGCCGGGATCACGATCCACACCCCGGCCGTGGCCGCGACCTGAGCCCAGGTGGTGGCGGTCAGCGTGCCGCCGGCCAGGTGATCCCAGGTCGTGCCGGGGTCCAGCCAATGCCCCACCCCCGTCAGGGCGCTGACCGTGGCGGTCAGGATCGACCACCCGGTGGGGAGCGCGAAGTAGATCACGATCGCCACCGCACTGCTGCGGAACACCAGCCCGAAGGCCACCCCGAGCAGCACGTTGAGCACCTCGAAGACCAGGACCTGGCCGATGGCGGCACCCGCCCCGGCCCAGGTTCCGTGGGGAGCGCCGGGCCCGTGGGTGGCCAGCGCGGTGGCGGGCACCGCGATGACCAGGCAGGCCGCGGTGGCCGCCACCGCCAGCAGCACCGCCGCCGCGGCCTTGGCCGCGATGACCCGGGACCGCCGGGGCACCAGGGTGAACGTGGTCAGCGCTGAGTGCTGGGACCACTCCGAGGTGACCAGCAGGATGCCCAGCACCGGCAGCAGGATCACGGTGACCTGGCCGGTCACGCCCAGGATGCTGGCCAGGGTGTGGTCGCTGGCGCCCCCGGTCAGCGCGGCCACCAGCGCGCCGGCCACCGCGATCACGGCGATCAGCGCCAGCAGCCAGCGCCCGGACCGGGTGTCGGTCGCCTTGCGCAACTCGACCCGGGTCAGCCGGGCCAGCGGCGACGGGGCCATCGGCATCGGGGTCGCGGTCGGGGCGTAGAGGGTGGTCACGCTGCCTCCTTCTGGCCGGCCCGGGTCGACTGGGCAGCTGGTGTGGCCTGCCCAGCCGGGGTGCCGGTCTCGGGCGCGGCCGGGCTGGTGAGCGAGAGAAAGAGCTGCTCCAGGTCGTTGCCGCGTGGCCGCAGCTCGGTGAGGACGGCCCCGCTCCCGGCCGCGATCCGGCCCACGGCCTCGGGTTCGGCGTCGGTCTCGAGGGCACCGTCGGCCGTGGTCCGGGCCTGGTGGCCGGAGGCGGACAACGCGGCCGACAGCGCGGGCAGGTCGATGGCCCGCGCCACCGTGGTCCGCGAGGTCCGCAGCTGGTCCGGGGTGCCGTCGGCCACGATCCGGCCGTCGCTGATGATGACCAGGTGGTCGGCGATGACTTCGACCTCGTGCAGCAGATGCGAGGAGAGCAGGACCGTGCCGCCGCGGTCGGCGAACTCCCGCAGCAGGACCCGGATCCAGTGCACGCCCTGTGGGTCGAGGCCGTTGGCGGGCTCGTCCAGGATCAGGACCCCGGGGTCACCGAGCAGGGCCATGCCCAGGGCCAGCCGCTGCCGCATGCCCAGCGAGTACTGGCCGACCCGCTTGCGGGCCGCGGCCGCGTCCAGCCCCACGACCTCCAGGACCTGGGCCGCCCGGGCCCGGTCCACCCCCAGCACGGCGGCGGCCAGAGCCAGGGTCTCCCGGCCGGTCCGGCCCCGGTGCATGGCCTCGGGGTCGAGCATGACCCCGACCCGCCGGCCCGGCTGCGGCAGGCTCGCGTAGGGCTGCCCGTCGATGGTGGCGGCACCGCGGTCCGGCCGGTCCAGGCCGCACAGCACCCGCAAGGTGGTGGACTTGCCCGCGCCGTTGGGGCCGAGGAACCCGGTCACCGTGCCCGGCTGGCAGCTGAAGCTCACCTCGCGGATGCCCGCGGCGCCGAAGCGCCTGGTCAGTTCCGCTATCTCGATCATGGTTCCAGCCTGGCCGCCGGGCGGCGGCCCGCGCTGCGGCCGACCGGCCAGAGCCACGGTCCGATCGGCTAGACCGGGCGGTCCGATCGGCTATGTCCGGGCTGGCCAGAGGGTTTTCGCCGCCCGGCGCGATACCGTCGGGGCATGGCGGGCCACCGCGATCGGGTGCTGCGGGCGCTCTGGGCCGGACCGGGCCCGGAGGCGCCGCCGGAGTCGCTGCGCAAACAGATCCTCATCGTGGTGGTGGCGGGCGGCTTCAGCCTGGCCCTGGGCCTGGCCAGTTCGGACGGCGTCCTGCACGGCCTGGACGGCTATCCGTGGCCGCTGCGGGTGGCCGATGTGGTGTTCGGCGGGATCGGCTACGTCGCGCTGTGGTGGCGGCGCCGCCGGCCGGTGGCCTTCGCGGCCTACGTGCTGGTCATCTCGTTCTTCTCGACCCTGGCCGGCGGCCTGCCCCTGATCGCCGCGCTGACCGTGGCCATCCACCGCAACTGGCCCACCGCGCTGGTCACCTCGGCGCTGCTGACCGCGGTCGCGTGGCCGTCGCTACTGCTCTACCCGGGTGATTCGTCGGCCGAAGCCTCGATGCTGACGGTGGCGGTGGCCATGTTCGCGGTGACCGGCTGGGGCATGTTCCTGCGGGCCCGCCGCCTGCTGCTGGCCTCGCTGCGGGGCCGGGCCGAGCGGGCCGAGCAGACCCGGGAGGAGCACGCCCGGCACGCCCGGATCGCGGAACGGCAGCGGATCGCCCGGGAGATGCACGACGTGCTGGCCCACCGGCTGTCCCTGCTCAGCGTGCAGGCCGGGGCGCTGGAGGTCACCCCGGCCGGGGCCGGGGACGAGGCGGTGACCGAGGCCGCGGCGGCCATCCGGGCCACCACCCACCAGGCCCTGCAGGAACTGCGTTCGGTGGTGCGGGTGCTGCGCGACGACGACGAGGCCAGCACGTCGGCCCCGCAGCCGGTCGCGGCCGACCTGCCCACCCTGGTCGCCGAGTCCTCGGCGGCGGCCGTGATCGACGCCGACTGGGGCGGGGTCCCGCTGGCCACGGTGCCGCCTCAGGCGGGCCGCACCCTGTACCGGATCGTGCAGGAGGGCCTGACCAACGCGCGCAAGCACGCCCCGGCCAGCAGCGTCGACGTCCGGCTGGCCGGGGGCCCCGACGACGGGCTTTCGGTGGCCGTGACCTCGTGGCTGCCGGTCGACCGGCCCGGCGACCGCCCCGATGGCCAACCTGACGATGGCCTGCCCGACCCGGCCCGCAACGGCCACGGCGGCGGGGCCGGGCTGATCGGCCTGCGCGAGCGGGCGGCCCTGGCCGGCGGGCACATCGACGTCACCGTGACCGCCGACGACCGGTTCCGGCTGTCGGCCTGGCTGCCCTGGGCGGACCGGTGAGCAGCACCGCCAGTGGGACCGACGGCGGAGCCGCCATCCGCGTGCTGATCGTCGACGACGACGCGCTGGTCCGGTCCGGCCTCCGGCTGATGCTGCGCAGCGCGCCCGACATCACCGTGGCCGGCGAGGCCGCCGACGGCACCGAAGCCATCACCGCGGCCGCCGAGCTGACCCCGGACGTCGTGCTGATGGACATCCGGATGCCCGGCACGGACGGGGTCACGGCCACCGCCGCCATCACCACCCGGGCCGCCGCGCCCCGGGTCATCGCGCTGACCACGTTCGACGCCGACGACCTGGTCCGCAAGGCGATCACCGCCGGGGCGGCCGGCTACCTGGTCAAGGACACCCCGCCGGCCGAGATCATCGGCGCCATCCGGGCTGTGGCCGCCGGGCAGGGCGTGCTCTCCCCGGCCGTGACCCGGCCCCTGCTCGACCTGCTGCAGGGCGCCCCGGCCGGCCCGCCCGGGCCCGGCGCCTCGCCCGGTCCGCCCGATCCGCCTGGTCCGCCCGGTCCGGACCTCGACCTGCTCACCGACCGGGAACGCACGGTCGCGGTGGCGGTGGCCGACGGCGCCACCAACGCCCAGATCGCCAGCCAGCTGTACGTCAGCCCGGCCACGGTCAAGGCCACCGTGTCCCGCATCCTGACCAAGCTGGGCCTGGAGAACCGGGTCCAGATCGCGGTCATCGTGCGCAACTCCCGCTAGCGCTGGTCTGGAACGTGCTGGTGCGGACCGGTTCTGGCCGGACTGTGTGCGAAAACTGCTGCTAT
>DASXJM010000445.1:0-3879 GCA_036497405.1 Streptosporangiaceae bacterium
CGTCGGCGCGGACCGGCCCGGCCGTGTACATGGTGAGCGCGGCCGCGGCCTTGTCCAGGTCCGCGCCCGGGGTCAGGGTGACCTCCACCCGCTCACCGCCGACCGCCTCCTTGAGCTCGTCCGGGGTGCCCTCGGCGATCACCGTGCCGGTGTCGATCACCGCGACCCGCTCGGCCAGCTGGTCCGCCTCCTCCAGGTACTGGGTGGTGAGCAGCAGCGTGGCGCCCTCCGCGGCCAGTTCCCGGATGATGTCCCACATCACCGCGCGGCTGCGCGGGTCCAGGCCGGTGGTCGGCTCGTCCAGGAACAGCACCTCGGGCCGCCCGATCAGGCTGGCGGCCAGGTCGAGCCGCCGCCGCATGCCCCCGGAGTAGGTCTTGACCGCTCGCCCGGCGGCGTCGGTGAGGTCGAACCGCGCCAGCAGGTCGTCGGCCCGCCGCTTGGCCTCCCGGCCGGACAGGCGGCCCAGCTGACCGATCATGATCAGGTTGGCCCGGCCGGACAGGTAATCGTCCAGCGCCGCGTACTGGCCTGTCAGGCCGATCCGCTCGCGGACCGTACCGGCGTCCTTGACCACGTCGTGACCCAGCACCTCGGCCCGGCCCGCGTCCGGCAGCAGCAGGGTGGTGAGGACCCGGACGCACGTGGTCTTCCCGGCCCCGTTCGGCCCGAGCAGGCCGAACACGCTTCCCCGTGGTACGGAAAGGCTCAGGCCGGCCAGGGCCTTGGTCTTCCCGAAGTTCTTGACCAGCTGATCCGCCCGGATGGCGGCATCGTTCCCCATGCGGTGCCTCCTGCACGTCCTGTTCGCCTAATACGATGTATCGCGTTAGTCGCACAGTCAAGCTATATCGCGACATTCGATCATGGATTTTGGTGGCTTCCGGCCGCCAGTTCCTGATCGACGGTCGTACGGTGTACGACCCACCGCTCGTACGTCGTACGGTAGCAGTACACTGTACGAGAGGCAACGCGATTATCGGGCGCACCGCCAAGGGCGGGCGGCGGCCCACCGAGGGAGGGCATCGTGGCCGACGACGACGAGGATCTGTGGCCGCCCTTCTTCCTGTCCGGCGGTCAGTCGGCCCAGGAGCAGCGGGTCCAGCACCGGATGCAGCACCTCCGCGAGCACGGGAAGCGGCCGCCGGGCCGGGCCGGCTCGCTGTCCCGGGACGAAATCGTCCGCACCGCGCTGGCCGTGGCCGACGCCGAGGGCCCGCACGCGATCAGCATGCGGCGCATCGCCCGTGAGCTCAACGCGGGCACCATGTCGCTGTACTGGTACGTCTCCTCCAAGGAGGAACTACTCGACCTGATGCTGGACGCCCTGTACGGCGAGCTGGCCGAGACCGAGATCACCGGCGACCTCCGGGCCGACCTGCGCACGATGGCGGTCAGCCAGCGGGACATGCTCCGCCGGCACCGCTGGGTCATGCCGTTCATGGCCGGCCGGCCGCCCGTGGGCCCGAAGTCGCTGCGCAACATCGAGCGCTCGCTGGGCATCTTCGCCGCCGCCGGCCTGACCGGAGAGACGGTGATGACGGCCCTGATGTCGATCCTCACCTACGTGCTGGGGGCGGTCGGCCGGGAGCAGCAGGAGGAACGGAGCCAGCAGGACCAGGAACGGGCCCAGCAGCGGCTCGGGCTCTCCCGGGACGAGATGGGCAACATCTACTGGGAGTTCCTGCAGCAGGTCATGGCGTCCGGGCGGTACCCCAACTTCACCGAGATGATCAAGCTGGGGGTGGACCCGGACGCTCGGGAGACCATGGACGAGCGGTTCGAGTTCGGCCTGGACTGCCTGCTCGACGGCATCATGGCCCGATTGGGCCCGCCCGCGCCAGCGCAATGAGCGACGACCCGGGGGCAGCCACCCGTGTCATCTCTTGCGTACGGGCCACCGTGGGGCTGACACTTGACGGCATGGGCAGTGTCATGCTCTGGGTGTTGGTCATATTCCTACCGACCCTGGCCTTCGGTGCGGTGCTGGCGCTGCTGCGCGGCTGGCGCCGGGCCGACGATCGCGCCCGGCAGATCCGGGCTGACCGGGCCCCGGCCGAGCCGGCGGCCCAGGTCGAAGCGCGGTTGCGGCGGCTGCGGGCCGAGCTGGAGGCCATGGAGAACCAGCCCGGTGGCATGGCCAAGCAGCACAAGATGGTGGCCGTGCGCGGCGCCTACCTGGACATCCTGGCCAGCGCCTGCGAGCGGTTCGGGGTCGCCCCGCCGTCCGGCGGGGACCGCGCCCGGCAGGCCGAGATCTACCGCGCCGAGGCCGCCCTGCGCGAGTTCGGCCTGGACGTCAGGGAAGCGGCAGTCCACTGAAGGTCCTGGCCGTCTCGGACGAGATCGCCGAGGGCCTGCTGGCCGACCTGAGCCCGGTGCGGTCGGCCCAGCTCATCCTGGCCTGCGGCGACCTGCCCAACGAGTACCTGGGGGCGCTGATGAACGCGCTCGACGTGCCGCTGGTGTTCGTGCCCGGCAACCACGACCCGGACCAGTCCGGCTACCGGGTCAGCCGGTCCGGCCTGGTCACCAGGGCCGGCTTCCCGGCCCGGCCGCCGTGGCCGTCGGGCGCGGTCAACGCCGATGGGCGGGTGGTCGACGTGGCCGGGATCCGGGTGGCCGGCCTGGGCGGCTGCCTGCGCTACCGCGACGGCCCCAACCAGTACAGCGAACGCCAGCAGGCCCGGCGGGCCCGGTCGTTGCGCCGCCGGGCCGCCTGGCGCCGCTGGCGGGACCACCGGGGGGTTGACGTGCTGCTGACCCACGCCCCGCCGCGCGGGGTCGGCGACGGTGACGATGCCCCTCACCGCGGCTTCGGCTGCTACCTCGGGCTGACCGCCGCCCTGGACCCGCCGCTGCTGCTGCACGGGCACGTGCACCCGTACGGCTCGGCCGCGCCGGCCCGGTCCCTGGGCCGAACCGTGGTCCGCAACGTCACCGGCTGGCACCTGCTCGACCTCGACCGCGGCCCGGCCCCGGCCGGCCGGATCCCGGAGCCCGGCCGTGCGGGCTGACACCGGCTTCCCGCGCGCGGACGTGGAGAACGACTTCCTGCGCATCCGCCGCCGCCAGGTCCTGGCCCGGCTGGCCGGGCGGCTGCGCCGCGGCCCCGACGACGTCAACCTGATCCTGCCCTACGACGAGGTCGTGGCGGCGCTGGGCTTCCGCGGCGAGCAGAACCTGGGCCTGCGCACGATCAAGCTGGACGCGGTGGTGGGCACGGTGGATTCGCGGCGGGACTTCGACCGCCGGTTCCGGCCGACCACGACCCGGGTCCGGGAACGGTGGGAACGGCTGGCCCTGGCCCAGCGGCGCGGCGAGTCCATCCCGCCCATCGACGTCTACCAGGTGGGCGACCTGTACTTCGTGAAAGACGGCCACCACCGGGTGTCGATCGCCATGGCCACCCGGCAGCGGACCATCGACGCCTACGTGACCCGGGTCCTGACCGAGATCCCGGCCGACGGCATCCGCGGCCGCAGCGACCTGGTCATGAAAAGCTACCAGCGGATCTTCAAGTCCCGGGTGCCGCTGCCGGAGGCGGCCTACCACAAACTGACCTGCATCGATCCCTGGTCCTACGCCGAGCTGGGGGAGAACGTCGAGGCCTGGGGCTTCCGCTACATGCAGGCCGAGCGGAAGTACTTCACCCGCGAGCAGATTGCCAAGCGCTGGTTCAACGACGAGTTCCAGCCGGTCGTCCGGATGCTGCACGCCGCCGACCTGATCGGTTACGGCACCGACGCCGAGGCCTACATGCGGGTGGCCAGCCAGCGCTACCGCCTGATGCGCACCCACGAATGGAACGACGAGGTGATCGACCGCCTCCGCCGCGAGCTTCGGTAAGACGGCCGACAGAAAAGCCGGGGACGCGGC
>DASXJM010000446.1:0-3633 GCA_036497405.1 Streptosporangiaceae bacterium
GACTCGAGGGCGGCCGGGGCCCGCATCCGCCAGGCGTCGGTGATCAGCTCGGCCAGGCGGGCCGGGCTGACCTCGGCCAGCCGCAGCATGACCAGGGGCCAGCCGTCGTAGCCGGGGGTGGTGAAGAACAGGCGCGGCTCGCCCAGCAGCAGGGCCTGCTTTTCGGCCTCGTCGCCGACGTAGAGGACGGCGATGTCGGTCCGGAGGACCCGGGGCTGACCGGGCTGGCGCTCGGGGTAGGACCAGACGAACCCCTTGCCGTCGACCCGGAAGTCGAACCCGTCGCTGTCCAGCTCCTCCACGTGCGGGAGGGCCAGCGCCAGCCGGCGGACGTCCCCGTCGTCAGCCATGGCGCCTCCATCCCCGGCCCGCGGTACCCGCTTGCCAACAGGTTAGAGGCCACCCCTGTCAGCCGGCACTGTCAGCCGGGCTCGCCACCGGGACGCCCGCGTACAGCGCGGCCGGGACCGGGTCGGTGGCCGCCTCGGCCCAGCCGACCGGCAGGCCGTCGGCGTCCATGGCGGCCACGATGTTCAGCAGCGAGCCGAACGCCATGAACGTCTTGACCTGCAACGGGGACAGGCCCGAGATCTGCCTGGCCCGGGTCCACAGCCGCCCGAACGCGGCTCGCACCGCGAACAGCACCTCGGGGTCGCCGCAGGCGGCGAAGGCCTGCAGCTGGAGCTGCAGCCGCTGCCGGTCGGCCAGCTGGGCCTTGTACTCCTCACCCATCCGCATCAGCGCGTCCACCCCGGAGGCGTCGCCCGCGGCCGTGGCCATCAGGTTGGTCATGGTGTCGAAGGCCGTGGTCACCACGTCGATGAACAAGGCCCGCTTGCTGCCGAACAGCCGGAACACGTAGGCCTCGCTGATGTCGATGGACCGGGCGATCTGGTCCACCGAGACGCCGTGCAGCCCGGCCTCGGCGAACGCGGCTGACGCGGCCGCCCTGATCTGCTCGCGGCGTTCCGCGGCGGTGCCGAGCTTGCGCACGGATCCTCCTCAGGTCAAGGGGGACGGGCAGTCCCCCGGCCTGAGTACGTAGTCACGCGAGCTGGGGATTGATCCGGTTTCCCGGCAGTTTGCCGGGAATTGGTCAGCGGTCGCCCGCCGGGGTCTCGGCGGGCTCGGTGATCGTGGGCCGCCCGGGCGTCGCCAGGCGGCGATCGGGGCGGGCCAGCACGAAGTAGATCCCGCCGATGAGCAGCAGCAGGATCATCACCACCAGCGTGATCCAGTCGAAGTTGAACAGCGAGCCGCGCGGGCTGCCCAGCCCGGACGGGTACACGATGTTGATCAGCATCAGGCCCAGGTAGGCCGCGGCCAGGATGCTGACCGGCCAGCCCCAGCGGCCCAGCTTGAACGAGCCGGTCGGCTGCCAGCCCCGGGCCCGGGCGATCATCGAGCCGACCACGGTGAGCAGGAACGACAGGTAGATCCCCGACACCCCGAACGAGACCAGCAGGGTCAGCGCGTTGATGCCGGCCGGGAACACGAACCACAGGATGTGCACGTTGTGGGCCGGGTTGATGTTGACCAGCAGCACGAACAGGGCCGGGATGACCGCGCTGACCAGCAGCGCGTTGACCGGGGTGCCGAACCGGGCCGACACCTTGCGGACCCAGCCGCTGGCCGGGATGGCGCGGTCGCGGGCGTAAGAGTAGGTCAGCCGGGACCCGGCGCCCTGTACGGCGGTGCCGCAGGAGAAGAACGCCACGCACACCAGGACCAGGAAGATGTCCTGCACCCAGCTCGGCAGCTCGGCCAGGATGGCGGGCACCCCGCCGGTGAACGAGACCGCGCCCGCGTAGCCCTTGGACGAGGCCGGGGTGGCCAGCAGCAGGCCGGCGACCAGCACGAACGAGGCGATGCCGCCGAACACCAGAGCCCGGCGCATGGCCTTGGGCACCATCCGGGACGCGCTCCGGGTCTCCTCGGCCACGTCGCCCGCGGACTCGAAGCCGTAGAAGATGTAGACGTGGGCCAGCACGGCCACCAGCGCCGCCCCGGTCAGCCAGTTCCCGTGGAAGTCCACGCCCAGGGTGTTGGTGGCCGCATGGGCCGCGCCGTGGGTGGAGAACAGGAAGCCGAGCCCGTGGTGGAAGCCCGCGATGCCCAGGGCGATGGCCACCCCGAACGTCCCGATCGTCTCCACGTAGACCCCGATCCGGGTCACGTGGCCCATCATCTTGGCCCCGACCGCGTTGAGCACGGTCTGGACCCCGATCAGGATCAGCGTGGCGACCAGGATCGTGACGTGGCTGCCCGCGTTGAGGTTGACGTTGAACACGTCTTTGAGCAGGGGCGCGAAGTAGATGATGAACCCGGTGTCCACGCTGGCCACCGTGACCAGCAGGGCCAGGCCGTAGATCCAGCCCACCCACCAGCCGTAGCCCGGGCCCACCGTGCGCTTGCCGTACTGGTAGAGCGCGCCCGCCAGCGGGAAGCTGCTGCCCAGTTCGCCGAAGACCAGCGCCACCAGCAGCATGAACACGACCACCGGGATCATGAGCCAGAGGTAGGCCGGCCCGGCCGCGCCCGCCCCCAGCACGAACAGCGAGTACACGCCGACCATGGGGGACAGGTAGGAGAAGGCGATGCTGAAGTTGTCGAACAGGCCCAGGACCCGTTTGAGCTCCTGCTGGTAGCCGAGTCCGTGCAGGACCTCGCCGTCTTCGTCCCGCTCGACCGTCTCGCTCATGTGTGACCTCACCTCAGGGCCAAATACGTTAATTAAGACCCCCCGGACACTGGTTGGCAATGGGGACGAAGTAGCGAAAGGGGCACGCCGATGGACGGCTTGATAGCGGGCGGCGAGGCGGCCGTATCCGGCCTGACCCGCAGCGATCCCCGCACGCCGGGCATCACCCGGGAACGGGGTCCGGACGGCTTCCGCTACCTCGACCCGTCCGGCGCCCCGGTCACTGACCCGGCCACGCTGAACCGGATCACGGCCCTGGTCCTCCCGCCCGCCTGGCGCGAGGTGTGGATCTCGCCCGACCCGCTGGGCCACATCCAGGCCACCGGCGTCGACACCCGGGGCCGGACCCAGTACCGCTACCACGACCGGTGGCGCGAGCAGCGGGACGCCCAGAAGTTCGCGCACATGCTCCGGTTCGCTCTGGCCCTGCCCGGGCTGCGCGACGCCACCCGGCATGACCTGGACCAGCGTCAGCTGGGGCGGGACCGGGTGGCGGCGGCCGCGGTGCGCCTCATCGACCTGGGCCTGTTCCGCATCGGCGGCGAGCGCTACGCCGAGCTGGACCACCACTACGGGGTCACCACCCTGGAGAAGCGGCACGTGACCGTGGGCCGGGAAGGGGTGCGGTTCGACTACATCGCCAAGGAGGGCAAGCGGCGCGAGATCACCGTCACCGACGAGGCCGTCCGGCCCACCGTCCGCGCCCTGTCCCGGGCCGGCCACGACCTGGATCAGCTGTTCGCCTGGCAGCAGGACGGGGCCTGGCGCCCGCTGCACTCCCACGACGTCAGCCACTACATCGCCGACCGGGCCGGGGCCCACTTCACGGCCAAGGAGTTCCGGACCTGGAACGCCACCGTGCTGATGGCCCTGCTGCTGGCCAGCGCCGAGCCCGCCCCGGCCCCGGCCGGCCGGGGCCGCCAGCGGGTCAT
>DASXJM010000447.1:0-30520 GCA_036497405.1 Streptosporangiaceae bacterium
CCGTGCGCGGCCCAGGCTCGTACGCCACCGCGCTGACGGCCATGGCCAATCTGGCCGAGGCGGGTTTCGCCGGATTCAAGATCTCGGTCGTCTGCACCCGGCAGAACATCGGCCAGCTGGATGAGTTCAAGGCCATCGCCGACCGGCACGGCGCCCAGCTGCGGCTGACCCGGCTGCGCCCGTCCGGCCGCGGCGCCGACGTGTGGGACGAACTGCACCCCACCGCCGGGCAGCAGCGGGAGCTGTACGACTGGCTGGTCGCCCGGGGCGAGCAGGTGCTGACCGGCGACTCGTTCTTCCACCTGGCCGCCTACGGCAGTGCGCTGCCCGGGCTCAACCTGTGCGGGGCGGGCCGGGTGGTGTGCCTGATCGACCCGGTGGGCGACGTGTACGCCTGCCCGTTCGCCATCCACGACAACTTCCTGGCCGGCAACGTCCGCGAGCCCGGCGGGTTCGCCGGGGTGTGGCGGACCTCGGAGCTGTTCACCGAGCTGCGCCAGCCCCAGGGCGGCGGGGCCTGCACCTCGTGCTCGGCCTATGACGCCTGCCGGGGCGGCTGCATGGCGGCCAAGTTCTTCACCGGCCTGCCCCTGGACGGCCCGGACCCCGAATGCGTCAAGGGCCACGGCGAGCAGGCCCTGGCCGCCGCGGCCGCGGCCGCCGGGCGCGCCCCGGCCCCGCGCCCGTCCGGCGACCATTCGCACCGGACCAGCCCGGCCCGTGGCCCCCGCGACCGCACCGCCGGCCGGGTCCCGGTACCGGTCACCATCGGCCGCCGCCCGCCCGATCGGGCCTGCGACGAGAACCCGCTGGCCGGCTTCGCGCTCGACGCTCCATTAGTCCCCAGCCCTTAGCGGAGCCCGGGCCCTCCGCCCGGGCCCGCAGCTCCATCCCGCTCCCCGCGCTCACCGGTGCTGCGGCACCGGTGCCGGCGCCTGCCCGCGAGCGCCGGGCAAACCAACAGGAAGTAACCCACCCCGAGGGAGGAACTACCCACCATGGCAGGACGAGTAGAAGGCAAGGTCGCCTTCGTCACCGGGGCCGCCCGCGGCCAGGGCCGGAGCCACGCGATCCGGCTGGCCGAAGAGGGCGCGGACATCATCGCGGTCGACCTGGCCGGGCAGATCGACACCGTGCCCTACGCGATGGCCACCCCGGACGACCTGGCCGAGACGGTCAAGGAAGTCGAGGCGCTGGACCGCCGAATTTACGCTGTTACCGCCGACGTGCGAGACTACGGCGCGGTCAAGTCGGCGCTGGACGACGGCGTGGCTCAGCTCGGGCGGCTGGACATCGTAGCCGCCAACGCCGGCATCTTCAGCTTCGGCAAGGCCGACGTACTGGAGGAGAAGACCTGGCAGGACATGATTGACGTCAACCTGACCGGGGTCTGGCACGCGGTCAAGGCGGCCATCCCGCACCTGAAGGCGGGCGGCCAGGGCGGTTCGATCGTGCTGACCAGCTCCACCGCCGGGCTGATGCCGTTCGAGAACATGGCCCACTACACCGCGGCCAAGCACGGTGTGGTCGGGCTGATGCGGGTGCTGGCCGTCGAGCTGGCCCCGGACTTCATCCGGGCCAATTCGGTGCACCCCACCACGGTCAACACCGACATGATCCACAACAGCGCCACCTACGAGCTGTTTGCCCCGGACCTGACGCCGGACCAGCGGACCAGGGATGTCATCGGCGAGCGGTTCCAGACCCTGAACACGCTTCCGATCAAGTGGGTCGAGCCGCGGGACATCTCCAACGCGGTGCTGTTCCTGGCCTCCGATGAAGCCCGCTACATCACCGGAATCACCCTGCCGGTCGACGCGGGCTCGCTGCTCAAATGACGTCAGCCCTGGGTGCGATGAGGATCACGGCCGTCCGCGACCGGGTCCGGCCGCACCTCGTGGGCCGCGAGCACGAGTTGGACCTCGTGCTCGCGGCGGTCGCCGCCGGCCGCGACATCGTGCTCGAGGGACCGCCCGGGACCAGCAAGAGCACGCTGCTTCGGGCCATCACCGCCGAGTGGGGCATCCCGCTGGTGTTCGTCGAAGGCAACGCCGACCTGACCCCGGCCAAGCTGGTCGGCCACCACAACCCGGCCCGGGTGCTGCGCGAGGATTACAGCGCCGACAACTTCGTGGACGGCCCGCTGCTGGAGGCCATGCGGTCCGGTGGCTTCCTGTACATCGAGGAGTTCAACCGCGCCCCCGAGGACACGCTGAACACCCTGCTCACCGCGATGGCCGAACGCCAGATCGCGGTGCCCCGGGCCGGCACCGTGGTCGCCGGGCCCACGTTCCGGGTCATCGCCTCGATGAACCCGTTCGACAACGTGGGCACCACCCGGCTGTCGACCTCGGTGCACGACCGGATGTGCCGGCTGGCCATCAGCTACCAGGACGCCGCCGCCGAGCGGGGCATCGTCGCCCTCCGGGCTCCCGTGCCCGACCTGGCCGCTCGCCAGCGCGACCGGCTGATCGCCGACGCGGTGGCGCTTACCCGGGCCACCCGTGAGCACGAGGACATCCGGCAGGGGAGCAGCGTGCGCGGGGCCATCGACCTGACCCTGGTCGCCGGGCAGCTGCTCGAGCTGGCCGCCACCAGCGGCACCGGCGCCCCGGCCGAGCCGGGTGAGCGCTACCCGGACATCGTCTTCGACGCCATGGTGGTGGCGCTGTCGGGCCGCATCTTCCTGGACGAGACCGTGGAGGCCACCCCCGAGCAGGTCCTGCGGCAGATCTGGGAGGACCACTTCATCCTGGAACCGGCCACCGCCGAGCCTGGTTGAAGAGCGGTCGAGGCCGACTCGCCGCTGCAACACCGGAACCGCCGGCCGCAGCCGCCTGCCCTGAAGCCGCTGCGCCGCCGGCCCAAGGTCCTCGACGAGGAGCCCACCCTGCTCGAACCGAGCCGGGGCGGGTCGGGCGGCTTCGTCATCGCCGGTGGTGACCGCCAGCGGCCCGGCCGGGGCCGCCCGCGTCCCGGCCGCGGCGCGCCCGCCGAGACGGGGGAGCAGGGCACGCTGCTGGCCGCGCCGCCCGACGAGGCCACCCCCGACCCCGAGGTGCTGCGCCGGGCCCGGCAGATCGCCACCCGGCTGGCCGTGCCCCGGCCCCGCCGGGACCCGACCGCCCGCCGCGGCGTGGGCGAGCTGGCCAGCCTGCGCTACCGGGGCGGCTCGGACGACATCGACCTGGACCGCACCATCGACCAGCTGGCCGAGCACCCGGTGCCGGAAGAGGACGACATCATCGTCCGCGAACGGGTCCGCACCCGCCGGTCGGTGGTGCTGCTGGTCGACGTGTCCGGCTCCATGCGCGGCGAGCGGGTCCGCACCGCCGCCGCCACCGTGGGTGCCCTCGCGGCCGAGCTGGCCCGCGACGACCTGGCCGTGGTCGCGTTCTGGTCCGACGCCGCGGTCCTGAACCACCTCGGCCACCGGGTCGTGCCCCAGCGACTGCTCGACACCATGCTCCGCATCCCGGCCAAGGGCCTGACCAACGTGGCCTTCCCGCTCCAGGTGGCCGCGCGCGAGCTGGCCCGGGTCCCGGCCCGGGACGCGCGGGTGCTGCTGCTGTCGGACTGCGTGCACAACGCCGGCCCGGACCCGCGGCCGTTCGCGGCCCGGCTGCCCCGCCTCGACGTGCTGCTTGACACCTCGGGCGAGCAGGACCCCGACCTGGCTCGCGACCTGGCCCGGCTCGGCCACGGACGGCTGTTGCGGGCCGCCACCTATCGCGACATCGCCCCCGCCCTCACTACGCTGTTCGCCGCCTAACCAGTCAACGCTGATCAGTCAACGCTGACCACTCGAGAAGGAGCCTCATGCCTGTCACCGTCGTTGCCACCATCACGCCCAAGCCCGAGCACCGGGACGAGGTCATCGCCGCCATGAAGAAGGCCATCCCGCTGGTCCACGCCGAGGACGGCTGTGAGCTGTACGCGCTGCACACCGACGATGAGCACCTGGTGATGGTCGAGCGCTGGACCTCCCGGGAAGCGCTGAAAAAACACGGCACCGAAGCGCCCGCGATGCGCGAGTTCGGCGCGGCCGTCGGCGACAAGCTGGCCGCCCCCACCGTGGTGCTCCGGCTCGACGCCGTCCCGGCCGGCGACCCCGCCAAGGGCCAGCTTTCTTGACCCAGCTGGCCACGCTGACCTCACCCGAGGCCGCCGAGCGGGCCGCGGCCGGGGCGGTGCTGGTCGTGCCGGTCGGCTCGACCGAGCAGCACGGGCCGCACCTGCCCCTGTCCACCGACGCCGACCTGGCCACGGCCCTGTGCGCGCGGCTGGGCGCGGAGAATGCCTCGGTGGTGGTGGCGCCGCCGCTGGCCTACGGGGCGAGCGGTGAGCACGAGGGCTTCGCGGGCACGGTTTCCATCGGCCAGCAGGCCACCGAGCTGCTGCTGGTCGAGCTGGGCCGGTCGGCCACCCGCACCTTCGCCCGGGTGCTGCTGGTCTCCACCCACGGCGGCAACACCGAGGCGGTCCGCCGGGCCGTGGCCCGGCTGCGGGCCGAGTCCCGCGACGTGTCGGTGTGGCTGCCCCGCTGGCGCGGCGACGCGCACGCGGGCCGGGCCGAGACCTCGCTGCTGCTGGCGCTGGCCCCGGCCACGGTCCGCCGGGACTGGGCCGAGGCCGGCAACACCACCCCGATCGCCGAGCTCATGCCCGCCCTGCGCGCCACCGCCGTCCGCGGCGTCAGCCCCAACGGCGTCCTCGGCGACCCGGCCGGCGCCTCCGCCGACGAGGGTGCCGCCATGTTCCGCGACCTGCTGGCCGACCTCACCACCCACCTGAAACGCTGGCCCGATGCCCGCTCCTGACCCCCAAGAACCCCGCGTGGCCCTGGTGACCGGCGCGGCCCGCGGGATCGGCGCCGCCACCGTGGCCACGCTGGCCGAGGCGGGCTGGCGGGTCCTGGCCGTCGACCGGGCCACCGACGACCCGAACCTCCCGTACCGCCTGGGCACCCGGACCGAGCTGGAACAGGTCGCGACCGACGCCGGCCCGAACGTGGTCACCGCCCAGGCCGACGTCCGCGACGTGGACGGGCTGGCCCGGGCCGTCGCCACCGCCGAAGACCGGTGGGGTCACCTGGACGCGGCCCTGGCCGTGGCCGGGGTCATCGCGGGCGGCGTCCCGGCCTGGGAGGTGCCGGCCGGCCAGGAACAGGCCGTGCTCGACATCGACCTCGGCGGCGTCATCAACCTGGCCCGGGTGGCCGTGCCCGCGCTGCTGCGCCACCCCGAACCACGCCGCGGCCGGTTCCTGGCCGTGGCCTCGGCCGCCGCCACCCGTGGCCTGCCCATGCTGGCCGCCTACTGCGCGGCCAAGTCCGGGGTGGCCGGTTTCATCCGCGCCCTCGGCGCCGAACTCCGCGACAGCGGCGTCACCGCCAACGCGGTCAGCCCCGGCTCCACCGCGACCCCGATCCTGGACGAGAGCGCCCGGCTCTACGATCTGCCGTCCAGGGAGACGTTCGCCGCCCAGCAGCCCCTGGGCCGCCTGCTCGACCCGGCCGAGGTCGCGGCGGTGCTGGTCTTCCTGGCCGGGGACGGCGCCAGCGCGATGACCGGCGCCGTCATCCCGGTCGACGGGGGCCTGGCCCTCTAGTCGTTCCCGATCCGGTCCAGCTCGGCCAGGGCGTCGTCGGGCAGCTCCAGCCCGGCCCCGGCCACGTTGTCGCGCAGGTGGGCCACCGACGAGGTGCCCGGGATGAGGAGGATGTTCGGCGACCGGTGCAGCAGCCAGGCCAGCGCCACCGCCAGCGGGGTCGCGCCCAGCCGCTTGGCCACCCCCTCCAGCTCGCTGGACTGCAGCGGTGAGAACCCGCCCAGCGGGAAGTAGGGCACGAACGCGACACCCTGCCGCGCGGTCAGGTCGACCAGGTCGTCATCACTGCGCTGGGCCACGTTGTACATGTTCTGCACGCAGACCACCGGCGCGATCGACTGCGCCTCGGCCAGCTGCTCGGCGTTGACCGTGCTGATGCCCAGGTTCCGGATCAGCCCCTGCTCCCGCAGCTCGGCCAGGGCGGTGAACTGCTCGGCGATCGAGCCCGGCTCGGCGCCGTCGAACCCGCCCATCCGCAGGTTCACCACATCCAGCGCGTCCAGGCCGAGGTGGTCGAGGTTGTCGTGCACCTGCTGCCGCAGCTCTTCCGGGCTGCGGGCGGACGGCCAGCCGCCCTGCTCGTCACGCCGGGCCCCGACCTTGGTCACGAGGTGCAGGTCGTCCGGGTAGGGCGACAGCGCCTCCCGGATGATCTCGTTGGTCACGTACGGCCCGTAGTAGTCGGACGTGTCGATGTGGTTGATACCCAGCTCAACCGCGGTCCGCAGCACGGCGATGGCTTCGTCGCGGTCCTTCGGCGGCCCGAACACGTGCGGCCCCGCCAGCTGCATGGCCCCGTACCCGACCCGGGTCAGCTCAAAGTCTCCAACCGGGTACCGTCCCCCGGGAAGTTGGTCAGTCATAAGTCCCTTCCTGCCCACGGCGGCCTGCCGCGAACTCCTCCACAGTCCCGCATACTCCCAACCCCAGCCAGCCCCCCGCCCTTCCTGGGACCGCCAGGGCCACCCTCCGCCCCATGCCCTGATAACAGCAAGAAGCGCTCGCGCTCACCTCCCGCCACCCCAACCCACTGGACACCTAGTAATTCGATGCCTAGTATTACGAGGTATGAACCGCGAACGGATCAAGGGTCATCTGGACCTGTTGCTGCTGTCGGTCCTGTCGGCCGGCCCGGCCCACGGCTACGCCATCATCACTGCCCTCCGCGATCGCAGCGAGGGCACTTTTGACCTGCCCGAAGGCACGATCTACCCGGCCCTGCATCGGCTGGAGGACGCCAAGCTGCTGGCCAGTTCCTGGGCCGAGGGGGAGGGCCGGCGGCGGCGGGTCTACGCGCTGACCGACGTTGGAGCCGAAGCCCTGGCCGCCGAGCGCACCGAGTGGCGCCGCTTCTCCGCCGGCGTCCGCGCCGTGGTGGGAGGCCTGGCATGAGCGCTCAGCCCATCGAGGACTACCTGGACCAGTTGTACGCCAGCCTGCGCACCACGCCGCGGCAGGCTCGCCGCATCATCGCCGAAGCCGAAGACCACCTGCGCGAGGCCACCGCGGCCGGAATCGAGGCCGGCCTGACCGAGCTCGAAGCCCAGGAGGCCGCCATCTCCAGCTTCGGCTCCGTTCGCGCCGTGGTCCGCGCCCACGCCCGCCGGGTCCCGCCGCTGGCCGTGTTCGGCGAGCTGATCATGGGCGCCTGGCAGCTGGCCACGATCGCGGTGCTGGCGGTGGCGGGCAGCGGCCTGGTCGCCCTGGTCATGAACCAGGTCCTGGGGCCCCAGTTCGTCGGCGGCAGCCCGGCCGCGGCGGGCGGGGTGAGTCAGCGAGCCTGCGCGCACTGGCTGCACCTCTGGGCGCAGGCCCACAATTGCGGCCAGGCCGCCGTGCTGGAGACCAGCAGCGACGCGGTCGACCTGCGCCTGCTCACCCTGGTCCCCGGCCTGGTTCTGCTGAGCGGCTACCTGCTGGCCCGCCGCTACCAGCGCCAGCGTGGCCTGCACGCCGACCTGCTGCCGGAGGCGTTCGTGCCCACGGTGGCCGCCTGCCTGTTCGGCGCGCTGACCGCGGGGCTGACCTACCTGGCCGTGGTGGCCCCGCCCGCCGCCACCGAGACCGGCGGTGCCGGCAGCTTCCTGTCGGCAGCCGCGGTCACCCTGCTCATCACGATCGCCTTCGTGCCCGCGCTGCGCCGGGCTCTGCTCCGGCACGCCTACGGCTGAGGTCCGCGCCCGGCTGACCGTCCGCACCGCTGATGCTCTCACTTTTATCGAAGGTCACTACTTCGGGTCCCGCTCCGGGTTGACACCCACGCGGAATTAACCTACAACTGAAGCTGCAAGTTTGCTTCTACCTGAGGACGATCTTAGTTAGGACCGTAAGGCTCGAAAGGGTGATGATCATGGTGCTGGCGACGTTCGACCCGTTCACGCAGTTTGAGCGCCAGTTCAACCGGCTGGCCCAGCGCAGCCTGGGCAGCGGCGCCGGGATGCCCATGGACGGGGTGCGCCGCGACGGTGAGGTCGCACTGCGCTTTGACCTGCCCGGGGTGGACCCGGCGTCGATCGACGTGACCGTGGACCGCGGGGTGCTGACCGTCTCCGCCACGCGGAACGAGGAGTACGCCGAGAACGACAAGCTGTTCATCCGCGAGCGGGTCACGGGCACCTTCACCCGCCGCGTCTTCCTGTCCGACGACCTGGACACCAGCGCGGTCGAGGCCTCGTTCGACGATGGCGTGCTCTCGGTCCGGATCCCGGTGGCCGAGAAGGCGCAGCCTCGCAAGATCGAGATCCAGCGGGGCCCGGCCCCGGCCGTCGAGGCCGAGGCCACCGAGAGCGAGCCGGCCATCAACGGCTGACCGAGCGATACCCCGGCCTGGCCGGCGGCGTGGGCTGATCCCGCGCTCGCCGGCCAGGCTTTATCGTGAGCGAGAAGAGAGGAGGGCCCGATGCGACTGCCCATGCTGGACGACGAGCACGCGCCCTTCTACACCGTGGGCCAGGTGGCCTCGATGCTGGCCGTCCAGCAGGCGCTGCTCCGCCGCATCGACGATCAGCAGGTCGTCTCACCCGAGCGCTCCGCGGGCGGCCAGCGCCGGTACAGCCGCCACGACATCGTGCGGGTGCAGCAGGTCGTGATCATGATGGGCGAGGGCATGACCCTGCCCGCCATCCGCCGCATCGTCGAGCTCGAGCGGCAACTGGCCGCGGTGACCCGGGAACGGGACGAGCTGGCCCGGCGGCTGGCCGCGAACGACAAGCTCGGCCCGGGCGGCAATACTGGCGGCCATACTGACTGACAGCCCGATCGAGGAAAGGTGCCGCCGATGTCACCCGTGGAGCCGTTGCCCGTCGCCGAGCTGCACCTGCACGTCGAAGGCACGCTTGAGCCGGAGATGCTGGTCGCCCTGGCCGCCCGCAACGGGGTGATGTTGCCCACCACCGACCTGGCCGAGCTGCGGGCCCGGTACCGGTTCGCGGACCTGCAGTCGTTCCTGGACCTGTACTACGCCAACCTGCCCGTGCTCCGCACCGACCAGGATTTCTACGACCTGGCCTCGGCCTACCTGGAGCGGGCCGCGGCCGGGGGAGTGCGCCGGGCCGAGATCTTCTTCGACCCGCAGAGCCACCTGGCCAACGACGTGCCGCTGGCCGCGGTGTTCGCGGGCCTGTCCGGGGCGCTGGCCGACGGCCGGTCCCGGCTGGGCCTGTCGGCCGATCTGATCTTGTGCTTCCTGCGTGACCTGGGAGCCACCGCCGCCGATGAGACCCTGACCGCCGCCCTGCCCTTCCGGGACCAGTTCATCGGGGTCGGGCTGGACTCGGCCGAGGTCGGCTACCCGCCCGCGCTGTTCCAGGACGTCTACCAGCGCGCCGCCGCCGAAGGCCTGCACCGGGTGGCCCACGCCGGCGAGGAGGGCGGCCCGGACTACGTCTGGGAGGCCATCGACCTGCTCGGGGCCGAGCGCATCGACCACGGCATCCGGGCCATGGAGGACCCGGCCCTGGTCGGACTGCTGCGCGACCGGCAGCTCCCGCTCACCGTGTGCCCGCTGTCCAACGTGGCCCTGAAGGTGGTGGACGCGCTCACCGCCCACGTGCTGCCGGACATGCTGGCGGCCGGCCTGTGCGTCTGCCTGAACAGCGACGACCCGGCTTACTTCGGCGGCTACCTGGACGACAACGTGGCCGCGGTCCGGCGCGACCTCGGCCTGGACGACAAGCAGCTGGCCACGCTGGCTCACAACTCATTCGACGCCTGCTTCGCCCCCGAGGCCGACAAGCGCCGCTGGCACGCCGAGGTCGACGCGGCCCTGGCCGCGCCGCCGGTCACGTCCCCCGGGTCGTAGCCGGCACGATCCGGAAGTCCCGCTGGAACACCAGGTTGTGCAGGTCGGCGGCGGCGATGGCCCGCAGTACCGGCAGTTCGGCCCGGGCCTGCTCATCGTCGAACACGTTGAGCGGCCAGGTCCCCACCGTCGCCCCGCGCAGGTGCGGATGGTGGAACCCGGCCCCGTAGGTTGCGTCGATGGTGACCGGGTCGATGCCCGCGTCCCGCTGCTCCGGCCAGGACAAGGTCCAGACCGCCTCGCGCCCGCCGTCGGCGCTGGGCCGCAGCCCGCTGGCGTCGATCCGCCCCGTCCCCAGCAGCAGGTCTGCGTTCATCTCCGCCAGCACCTGCCGCACGTACGGCTCGATCAGCTCGGCGGCGGCGGCGAACCTCTCTTCCTTGCCCGCCCGCGACGTGGCCCCGCCGTGAGTGCGATCCCGCAGGTCCGCGAAGTGCCGCAGCAACGCCGGAATCGCTTCGTTGCCGTTCCCCGTCTCACTGGTCCCGCGTGTGCTCTCGGTCACTGGTTGCCCTCCTGGGTCGCGCCCCGCGCCTGCCTCCACTACCTTGCCATCGGTGATGGTGGCCACCGCCACCCCATCCGCGACCCGTGCCCGCCCCACCCGGCCCGCACGTGCGCCGCAGCCGCCCATCGGCATGCCGTTTTGTTGGGCAGCCGCCATAAATGGGCTGTTTACAGCCCGGCAATTGCGAGAGACAATCGCGCTGAGTGTCTCCCCAATGGCAGGTGGTTACGTTGGGCGGTGATGGCGCCTGACCTTCCCTTCCCTGGCGCTCCAACGGCGAAGCGCTACCGATTACCGGCATCGGCTCGAGCACCAGCAGGAAGAGAGAGCATTCGATGGTCTGCTACGCCCCGAGTACCGGCACGCTCGCCCTGATTGGCGTCGGTATCTACGTCTTCTGGCACAAAATGATCGGCCACTTGCTCGGCATGTTCGGCACCGTGCTGGAGATTTTCCTCATCCTCAGCGTTGAGGTCGCCGTGGCCATCTTCCTGGTCTGGCTGACCCGCTCCATCCGCCGCCGCCGGTCCCAGTCCGGCGCCTGCACCACCTGCCGCTTCCGCTGCCAGCAGGCCCTGTCCGCCCGCCCCAACCGGCTGGTCAACGTGGTCGACCGCCGCGTCGCCGCGCCCGCCCGCCCCGCCCTGACCTGCCACCCGGCCGCACCGCTGCTGCCCGCCCGGGCCGGTACCGTCCTCCAGCGTCTCCAGCCGGTCCCGCTCACCGCGGCCCGGCGGCGACTGCGCCCGGCCGCCCAGTCGCCGGCCCGGTCGGCGGCCCAGTCGACAACCCGGTCGACAGCACTGCCGGCCCCGGCCGTCCGGACCGCCCTGCCCCGGGCTCACGGCGGCCCGCGTTTCATGGGCCCGGTGCCCGCCCCGTTCTCGGTGCGCGGCCCGGTTCAGCCCGCGGTCTCGCCGCTGCCCCCGTCGGCCAGCCGGGTCTCGTTCCCGGTCCCGGTCCCGGTCCCGGCCCCGGAGCCCGAGCCGGAATCAGTCGACGTGGACGGTTACGTCCTCACCCCGGACGGGGTCGACACCCCCGGCGGTGCGGACGCCCCCGGCGGCGTGAACGCGCCCGAGGCTCCGGTAGTCTCCCTGCCGAACTGAGTCCCGCCCGCTGACCACCCCCTGAGGATCTGTGACGACGCTGCCCCGCCCGGACACGGTGCTGTTCGACCTGGACGGCACCCTGGCCGACTCGGGACCGTCGATCCTGGCCGCCCTGCGCAAGGCGTTCGCCGAGGAGGGCCTGCCCGCGCTGGCACCCGAGGTCGAGCCGACCCTGCTCGGCCCGCCGCTCTACCAGGCCCTGCCGCCCCTGGTCGGCGAGGCGTCCGACCGGGTCATCCAGACCTACCGCCGGATCTTCGCGGGCGAGGGTTTTCTGCTCCGGGCCGCGGCCTACCCGGGCATCGAGGCCCTGCTGGACGGGCTGGCCCGGCACGACGTGCGGCTGGCCGTGGCGACCAGCAAGCTGGAGTCGTCCGCGCTGGCCCTGCTGGAGAACCTGGAGCTGGCCGGCCGGTTCGCCACGATCTGCGGCGACACCCCCGACGCCGGCCGGCCCTCCAAGGCCGAGGTGATCGCCGAGGCGCTGCGGCGCATCGGGCCGTCCCCGCGCACGGTGATGGTCGGTGACCGCAGCCACGACATGGCCGGCGCCCGCGCGCACCGCCTGCCCGGCGTCGGGGCCGGCTGGGGCTACGGCACTCCGGGCGAACTGGAGGCGGCCGGCGCGGTGGCCGTCCTGCCCACCCCGGCGGCCCTGGCCGCGGCCTGGAACGTGGCCTGATCAGGCCGCTTCGGATGGATCGTCGGCGGCCGGACGAGGAGCCGAGGTGGCCCACCGGATCGCGCCGACCACGGCCTGGCCGGCCGGCCGCACCAGCGCCGCCTCGGCTCCCGGCAGCCACGGCAGCCGCAGCGGCCAGCGGGCCCAGCCCGGCAGCAGCGACACCGCCGCCCCGGCCAGCAGCCCGTACGGCGGCCGGGCCACGACCGGCAGCGGCGGGTTCAGCAGCAGGAACCGGGCGGCCGCGCGGGCCTCGGGGGTGCTGGCCAGCTCGGCCCGGTAGGCCTCGATCCGGTCGGTCAGCTCGCGTTCGGTGCGGGGCGGATCGGGCACGCCCAGCTCGGCCCCGATCCGGGCCAGGTCGGCCACGTAGCCGTCCCGGCCGGCCTGGTCGAGCGGCTCGGCCCCGAACCGGGTGTGGGCCCGCAGGAAGCTGTCCGCCTCGGCGATGTGCACCCAGGTCAGCAGGTGCGGGTCGGAGGCCCGGTAGGGGCGGCCGTCCGGGGCGGTCCCGGTGACCCGCTCGTGGATGGAGCGGACCCGGCCGATGGTGGCCTGGGCGTCGCTGGCCCGGCCGAACGTGGTCACGGCCAGGAAGTAGCTGGTCCGCTGCAACCGGCCCCACGGGTCGCCCTTGTAGCCGGAGTGACCCGCCACCGCCGCCATGGCCAGCGGGTGCAGCGACTGCAGCAGCAGGGCCCGCAGGCCGCCCACGAACATCGACGAATCGCCGTGCACCCGGCGGATCGGCCGGTCGTCGGCGAACCAGCGCTCGCCGTCCGCGGCGAAGATCACCTCGTGGTGCGCCGGCCCCTCCGGTCCCGCGACGCGCTGGAAGATCTGCGCGCCCACCCGCCCGCGCATCCGGTCCGCCGCATCATGCCATCCCACCTCATCAGTATGTGCCCCCCGCCCGTGATAGGAAGACAGGGGTCATCCCGCCCGGGCCAGCGGAGGAGAGGCATGCCCAACGACATCGAGTTCACCATCGGCGCCCGTGTCCGCGGTAGCGACGGGGAAGTCGGCCATCTGATCTGGGTGGTGGCCGACCGCGGGACCAGCCCGTGGGTCATCACCCACCTGGTGGTCGAACCGGCCCACCGCTCCGGGCTGGGGCGGTTCGTCCCGCTGGACCACGTGAGCGGGGTGGACCCGGAGACCGGGGTCATCACGCTGACCGACAGCGAGAAGAAGTTCGAGCAGCTCGACTCGGCCGAGATGACCGAGTTCGTGCCGGGCAGCGAGGCCTACGAGACGTACGGCCCGGCCCAGTTCGTGACCCGGCCCTACTACGCCGACGAGGTCAACCTCAGCGGGAGCGACGTGCCGGAAACCGCGCTCACCGTGACCGCCGACGCGCCGCTGCCCGACGGCGACCGCGGCGTGGCCGTGCACGCGGTGGCCGCGCACGCCACCGACGGGTCCATCGGCCACGTGGCCGGCCTGGTCATCGACCCGGGCACGCACCAGGTGAGCCACGTGCTGCTCCAGGAAGGCCACCTGTGGGGCCGCAAGGACGTGGCCATCCCGCTCTCCGCGGTCCGTGACCTGGACGACGACGGGCTGCAGCTCAGCGTGACCAAGCAGGAGGTCGGGGAGCTGCCGGCGGTACCCATCGCCCGCCGGCGCCGGTAGGCGGCCGTGCCGGCCGGAGCGCCGCCCGGTCCGGGGGCGCGACAGTACGTGGTGATCGGAGCCGGCGTGCTCGGAGTGACCCTGACCGCCCGGCTGGCCCGGGCCGCGGGTCCCGGCGCCCAGGTGACCCTGCTGGAGCAGAACCAGCCCGGCTCGGCCGCGACCCGGTCCAGCTTCGCCTGGCTGAACGCCAACCACAAGCTGCCGCGGGCCTACCACGATCTGAACCACGCGGGCCTGCGGGCCTGGGCCGGTCTGGCCGGCAGCCTCGGCGGCCCGGACTGGTACCGGCCGTCCGGCAACCTGGAGTGGGCCGTCGCCCCGGCCGCCGCCGCCGAGCTGTCGGCCCGGGTCGGCCGGCTGGCCGGCTGGGGCTACCCGGCCCATCTGATCAGCCCGTCCGACGCGGCCGGCCTGGAGCCGGCCCTGCGGCTGCCCCCGGAAGTGGCCGCCGTGGCCTGGTTCCCGGACGAGGGCTACCTGCTCACCGAGCCGATGATCGCCGAGCTGACCGGGCTGGCCCGCCAGCACGGGGCGACCGTGCTGACCGGCCCGCCCGGCCACGTGACCGGCCTCGACGTCACCGGCGGCCAGGTGCGGGCGGTGCGCACCGCGGCCGGCCAGGTCATCCCGGCCGACGTGGTGGTCTGCTGCGCGGGCCGCTGGACTCCGGAGCTGGCCGCGCTGTCCGGCTCGGCCCACCCGCTGCCGCTGGTCCCGTGGTTCCCGCCCGGCGCCGAGGCCCCCGGCCTGGTGGTCCTGGCCGGCCCGGCTGACCCGGGCCCCGGCGAGTCCGGCCCCGGGCGGATGGCGCACACCCCGGACGTTGACTTCCGCCCCCACCGCGCCGGGCAGGTGCACCTGGAAGCCCCCGGCGTGCACGCCGACCTGCACACCCCCGAGCCGGAACTGGGCGACCGGGCCGCCGAGGTGCTGCGCCGGGCCCGCCTGGTCACCCGGGGCCTGGACCGGGCCGAAGTGACCGGCTACCGGGTCTGCGTCCGCCCGATGCCCGCCGACGGCCAGTCGATCGTGGGCTGGCTGCCCGGGACCGGCGGCCTGTACGTGGCGGTCACCCACAGCGGCGTGACCCTGGGCGCGCACCTGGCCGAGCTGATGACCAGCGAGCTGCTGACCGGCGTGAGCGCCGGCGAGCTCGCGCCGTACCGGCCCGCGAGGTTCCCCGGGTCCGCGTCGTAGGCTGGGCGGTACGGGAGGTGCCGATGCCGGACGCAGAGAGCCAGCCCACGGAGACCACCAGTCAGGCCACCGGGACCACGAGCCAGCCCACGGGGACCAGCCGGGCCGACCAGACCATCGCGCGGTGGCGGCGGGCCGCCGAGAACCACGACGCCGCCCAGGCCATCGCCTGCCTGGCCGACAACGCGGTGCTGATCTCCCCGCTGACCGCCCAGTTCACCTTCGACGGCCGGGACCGGGTCGGTGACGTCATGATCGCCGGCTTCAAGGTCATCGACGACATCCGCTTCCACACCGAGGTCGGCGACGACCGGACCCGGGCGCTGTTCTACAACGCCCGCTGCGGCCGCCAGGCGCTCGAGGAGGCCCAGCTGATCCGGCTCAACCACGACGGCCTGATCACGGAGATCACCCTGTTCGGGCGGCCGCTGCCCGGGCTGACCGCGGTGATGCGGCGGATCGTGCCGCTCATCCTCGGCCGCCAGGGCCGGCCCCAGCTCGGCAGCGTGCTCGGGGTGGCGGCCGCGCCGCTGCACGCCATCACCAGCTCGGGCGAGCAGCGGCTGGTCCCGCTGGCCGACCCGCACCGCAAGCCCGGCTTCCGCCTGCGCCGCCGTGCCCACCCTTGACGACGTCGCCCGTCTCGCCCTGGCCCTGCCTGAGGTCACCGAGACGGAACGGCGCGGCACCCGCACCTGGAACGTGGTCGGCCAGGCGTTCGCCTGGGAGCGCCCGTTCAGTAAGGCGGACCTGAAACGCTTCGGCGACCAGACCCCGCCGGACGGCCCGATCCTAGCCATCCGCACCGAAGACCTGGCCGAGAAGGAAGCCCTGCTGGCCGCCCACCCGGACTGCTTCTTCACCATCCCCCACTTCGACGGCTACGCCGCCATCCTCATCCAGCTGCCCGGGATCACCCGTCCCGCGCTCAGGGAAGCCCTCACCGACGGCTGGCTGGCCCGCGCCCCGGCCACCCTGGCCCGGCAGCTGGCCGGCGGTTAATCAGTGTCGCGCCCGCTCCGCGCTCGCTATGAATAGGGCATGACCTTGCTGACGCACCGGGGGGAGGGGGCGTCCTTCCCCTACGTCGGCCAGCCCATGCACATCCTGGCCGGGCAAGCCGCCCAGCCACCGGGATTCGCGGCCATGGAGATCTCAGTGCCAGCCCGGTTCGGCGGCCCGATTCCGCACGCCCACGGGGAATTCGACGAGGCGATCTACGTCCTCACCGGTCGGCTCACGGTCGGCGGGCAAGGTGAGCTCGAGGAAGCCCGGCCCGGCTCGATGTTCGTGGCCCCGCGCGGCCAGCGGCACGCCTTCAGCAACCCCTTCGACGAACCCGCGCTGGTCCTGGGTTTGTGGGGCCCACCCGAACCGGCCCTGGCCTTCATGCGCGACGTCGGTGCCGCGCTGCGCCCCGACGCGCCGCCCGACCCGGACCAGATGCGCGACATCTACGAACGCCACGCCAGCCGCCTCCTGCCCTGACCGCCGGTGCCGGGCCCGGCCCGGGCCCTGCCTCAGGCGGACGGGTCGCCCGGGGTGACCAGACCGGTTTCGTAGGCCAGGATGACCGCCTGAACCCGGTCCCGCAGCAACAGTTTGGCCAGCAGGTTGCCGACGTGGGTTTTGACTGTGGCTTCGCTGACGAACAGGGTGGTGGCGATCTCGGCGTTGCTGCGCCCGCGGGCCAGCAGCAGCAGGACGTCCCGCTCGCGGGCGGTCAGCGAGGCCAGCCGGGACGGTGACGGGGCGGCCTCGGGCGGCCGCCGGGCGAAGGCTTCGATCAGGGTGCGGGTCACCGACGGGGCCAGCAGCGCGTCCCCGGCCGCCGCGGCTCGGACCGCGGCGATCAGGTCGTGCCGCGGCGAATCCTTGAGCAGGAAACCACTGGCCCCGGCCCGCAACGCCTCGTACACGTAGTCATCCAGGTCGAACGTGGTCAGCATGACCACCTTGGGCCCGTCCCCGGCACCCGTGATGAGCCGGGTCGCCTCCAGCCCGTCCATGCCCGGCATCCGGATGTCCATCAGCACCACGTCCGGATGGGTGGCGGCGACGGCGGCCACCGCGGCTTCCCCGTTACCCGCCTCTCCGGCCACGGCGATACCGTCGGCGGCGTCCAGGATCACACAGAACCCGGACCGGACCAGCTCCTGGTCGTCCACGACCAGCACCCGGATCGGGCTCACCGGGCTACTCACCGGCCGGTGCCCGTCGGACCGCGCTCATCGGACCGGCAGCCGGGCCGTGACCGAAAAGCCGCCCGCCGCCGTCGGGCCCACCGAAAGCTGGCCGCCACACGAGGCGACCCGCTCCGCGATCCCGGCCAGGCCCAGCCCCGACCCGGCGAGCACCGCGCGGTCGCGCAACCCAGCCCCAGCTTCGGCCAGGTCCGGGCCCCGGCGCGGCCCGGAGTCGGCCACCGACACGGTGATGAACCCGGGTTCGTGGGTCAGGGTGACGGTGGCCCGGGCGGTGCGGGCGTGCCGGATGGTGTTCGTGAGCGCCTCCTGGACGATGCGGAACGCGGTCAGGTCCACGCCGGGGGCCAGCTTGGCCGGCGTGCCCCGGACGTCGAAGTCGACCTCCAGCCCGGCCCCGCGCACCTGGTTGAGCACACTGCCCAGCTCGGCCAAAGACGCCGACGGGGCCGTTTCCAGCCGCTCGGACGGGCTGCGCAGCACCCCGAGCAGGCGCCGCAGCTCGGTCAGGGCGGCCCGGGCCGTGTCGCTGATGATGTCGGCCGAACGCTGGGCCTTCTCCGGCTGGGCCGGCAGCAGGGACGCGGTCGCCTCGGCCTGGACCGCCATCAGGCTGACGTGGTGGGCGACCACGTCGTGCAGCTCGCGGGCGATCTTGGCCCGCTCCTGGGCCGCGGCCCGGGACGACTGCCGGTCCAGCTCGGCCTCGGCCCAGGTGGCCCGGGTCTCGGCGGCGGCCAGGGTGGCCCGCCGGGCCCGGGTCAGCACCCCGGCCACCCCGGCGGTCAGGAAGATGAACGCCTGGGTGATCGCGTCGTAGGGCTCGTTGTGGCCCGGCGCGGCCAGCGCGGTCGAGATCCCGGCGACCACGAATCCGGTGACGATCCAGCGCCAGACGGCGCCGGTCCGGTCCATGACCGTGAAGTAGGCGATGGCCACCGCGAGCGGGAACGGCGCGAACAGCAGCCCGCTCTGGTCGTAGGTGACCCGGGCGACCCCGATGAGCAGCGCGAACAGCACCGGGTGCCAGCGGCGCCCGGTGAGCAGCACCCCCTGCAGCACGACCAGCGTGATGGCCAGCCACAGCGGGTGCTGCTGGGCCCGGTACGGCAGCACCGACAACACGTTGACCACAGCCAGGGCCACCCCCAGCGCGCCGTCCTGCAGCAGTTCCTGCCGGCGCGGCGGCCACTGGTTCACACGCGCGACCAGCACCTGCGGGAAGCTGGCGAGCCGCATGGCCTGGGTGTGCACGCCCCGATGCTACGGTGCGCCCCCGGATTACGGATCAGCCGTAGTGAGGAGCGGCCGGGTTCCACCCCGCGGGGGAGTTATGCCAGCCACCCGGCTCAGGAGTCCGACCCGCGGAGCAGGAGACGGATCATCAGGCGGCCCGATGTGCTCGACCGTCCCACCGGGCCACGATGATTACATGCTCACCACCGCCCGCCCCAGCCGGTCCGCTCCGTATCTGAGCCGGCCCGCTCCCGCCTCTGCCACCGTCTGGGTCGCGCTGATCGCGGTCGCCGCCTTCGGCGTGGAAATGGCCGTCAGCGCCCGCTACGGCTACGTCCGCGACGAGCTGTACTTCCTTTCCGCCGGGCACCACCTGGCCTTCGGCTACGTCGACCAGCCACCGCTCACCCCGGTACTGGCCCGGCTGGGCCAGCTGGCCACCGGCAACACGCTGGTCGGCTTCCGGATTCTGCCCGCGCTCGCCCTGGTCGCGCTGATCGGTGTCACCGCGGCCATGAGCCGCTGCCTCGGCGCGGGCCGGACCGGCCAGATCCTGGCCGCGCTGGCCACCGCGACCTGCGGGGAGTTCCTGGGCGCGTTCCACGAGCTGACCACCACCACCCCCGACCTGGTGTTCTGGGCCGTCACGCTGCTGCTGGCGACCCGGCTGCTGGCCAGCCAGGACCCGCGCTGGTGGCTGGCCATCGGGGCGTCCGCGGGCGTGGGCTCCGAAGCCAAGTGGAACATCGGCTTCCTGGTCCTGGCCCTGCTGGCGGGCCTGGCCGCCACCCGGGAACGGCACCTGCTGCGCAGCCGCTACCTGCTGATCGGCGCCCTGCTCGCCGCGGCGCTGGCCGCCCCCGACCTGGTCTGGCAGGCCGCCCACGGCTGGCCCAACCTGGACGTGCTCCGGGCCCTGCAGGGTGACGCCGGGGCCAACCGGATCACCTACTGGCCAGCCCAGATCTTCTTCACCGGTCCCGCACTGACCCCGATCTGGGTGGCGGGCCTGATCTGGACGCTGCGCCACCCGGCGGCCCGGGCGTTCCGCCCGCTCGGCATCGCCTGCGCGATCGCGGTCGTGCTGCAGTTCGTGCTGGGCGGCAAGCCCTACTACCCGGGCGGGGCCTACACGTTCCTGTTCGCGGCGGGCGGGGCGGCCGTCGAGCGCTGGCTGGCCGCCCGCCAGCTCCAGGGCAAAACCGGTCTGAACGCGCCCCGGCTGAGCCTGATCATGCTGGTCAGCGCGGCCGTCGGGCTGTCGATTGCCCTGCCCGTGCTGCCCGCTCGCGCGCTGCACACCGTGCCCCTGCAGAAGATCAACTACGACTTGGCCGAGAGCATCGGCTGGCCGCGTGAGGTGGCGCTGATCGCCCGCGAGTACCACGCCCTGCCCACCGCCGCGCAGGCCCGGACCACGATCCTGGCCGGCAACTACGGCGAGGCCGGGGCCCTGGACCGGTACGGCCCGGCCGACGGGCTGCCCACCGCCTACAGCGGCCACAACAACTTCTGGCTCTGGGGCCCGCCCCCGGCCGCCGACACCGCCGCCATCGCGATCAACGTCGACCCGGCCCTGCTCCACCGCGAGTTCGCCCACGTCCGGCCGGTGGCCACGTTCCGCAACGGCCTCGGGGTCGACGACGACGAACAGGGCGCCCCGGTCTACCTGGCCACCGGGCTGAAGACCCCCTGGGCCCAGGCCTGGCCCGCCTTCCGCGACTACTCCTGACCTGGCCGGCCCAGTTCGGCCGCGAACGGCATCAGCGCCACCAGCGCGTCCAGGTTCATGGTCCGCCTCACCCGCCCAGCGCCGCGTGCACCAGCTCCAGCAGCTCACCGTCGCTGATCCCGGCCGCATCGCGGGGCCGGAGCTGAATCGTGCCCTTGCTGGTCTTCAGCTCCGGGTGCCGGCCGATGAAGCCCGCCTCCGTCCCCTGCGGCCACCCGTACACCGACAGCCCGTGCTTCCACACCCCGACGTACAGCTTCCGCCGGCCCCGCCAGTAGCTGGGGATCTTGTACGACAGCTTGACCACCGCATCCGGATAGGCCCCCAGAATCAGCCCGTTCATCCGGCCGAACAGCGCCCGGTGCTCAGTCGCGATCTGGTCCACGTACCCCTGAACGTCCTCGTCCATGGTCACCATTGTGAACATCAGGCAGCCGGTCACGCAGCCAGGACGCTCCTGGGAACCGATCGAGCCGGCCCGGCGGTGAGGCCGGGGCGGGGGCGTGTCGCTCGCCGAGGATCTGCACGTGCTGATCGATCTCCGGGTCCCAGCGGAACTGGTGGTGCCAGGCCTCGGCCGAGTCGACGCGGATCGCGGGCCGGGTGTAGCCGAACCGGTTGGCGCCATCCCAGAAGTCGGCCGGCAGCTCGGGAGAGGGATCGAAACCGGGACCCATTTCCCAGGGCGACGTGACCTTGTCTTTTTGCTGCCGGAGATAGGCGAGCACCCAGGAAAGGTTGATGACGACCGTGATGGCCACGGCGATGACGAACATGGCGAAGATGAGGCCCGCGACGCCGCCGGGCCGGGAACCGTGCTCTCCGGCCGGCGCCGTGAACAGGAACAGGGCCGCCGCGCCCAGCAAGAGCAGGGCTTCGATACCGGCCAGGATCCGGGGCAGTCCCAGGAGCCGGCCCGCTATCCCCTCGAACTCGCCCTGCGTGACCAGGGTGGCGACGCCGGCCACCACGCTGACCAGCAACGCCGCCAGGTCGGACGTGTCGATGCCGCCGGTTCCCAGGTGACGCCAGATGATGAACAGCAAGGCGGAGGTGACGATGGATGACGCGGCCATGGTCGCGTACCAGCCGCGCACCGCGACCTGCAGATATACCTGCGCCCGGGACGACGAGCCGTTGGGGACGGCCGCCACGTGCAGACCTACCGTCGGTAGCCGCAACTTGACCCGGTCGAAGGAGACATGCCGTTCGGCTTCGCTGGCCTCGTCCGTCCCGTACGGCCGGCCGGCCAGCATGCTCGCTTCGACAATGTCCACCCCGGGCGGTGCCGCCACCTCGAAGTGGAAACTGGCCGCGTTCTCGGCGGCTGGTACCGGAAAGCGGATCTTGGACGGCAGGAGTCCGAGGGACGCGCCCAGCTGATAGGGGTGAAACCGGTTTACTCTCGCCCCTCGCTCGTACACCACGCGGTCGCCCGGGCCCGCCTTGAGTTGCTCTTCGGGGGTGGGCAGGCCCGGTTTCCGGTAGTACAGGGCGAGGGGTTCGTCGGTCGACATGTGGATGATGCGGTGCCGCCGGCCTTCGCCGATTTCCACGAATGAGTACAGGACGAAGTGATAGCTGAGGCGGCGGAACAGCGCATCGAACAGCCTCGACTTCTCCTTCAGCGTCTGAATCTGCCCCGGCCCGGCCAGGGTGGTGCCCTGCTCGTAGTCCTCGACCCGCTTCTGGACGTCCGTCAGCGGTCCCGCGATCGCTTCGTGGATGAATTTCGCGGTGTCCTCGGCCAGGGGTTCACCGAGTTCGGAGCGGGCCACCGCGTGCAGCATGCTCTCGTCGAGGTACTGGGCCAGGCGGATGCCCGGCAGGGGCAGACTGTTCCCGGCCTCGTCGTGCAGGTCGAAATTGACCAGGGTCTTGCGGCGCATGATGGACACGGGCACCAGCCAGAAGTTCCGGTGGTCTCCACCCTGGGCCCTGAACACGGGGGCGTCCGGCCGGACCACGAAGTCCACGCTGATCTGGCGATTCACGCTGCGATCGTCGCGGAATCGCACCTTTTCCACGCGCCGGATGACCCAGTCGCTCCACTCGATGACCGCTTGGGCCAATCGGCTTCCGCAGTGATCACACAGCCCCGGGGCCTCACCGGCGGCCAGGTTCCTTTTGTGGGCCCGGGAAAGCCTCAGCGCCAACTCGGTGGGCTCAACCAGATGGTCGTGCCCAGGTGAATCCTCGCCTGTGGCCACCGCGCACCTCCGCTTTGCTCCTGAGACCAGCAGAGATCGTTCCTGTGCGCAAGATCCTGATTTGCCCGATAAGCCAATTTCGTACCTAATGACACAAATTCGGCCGGTCATCGTCTCACTGGCCCGGGGACGGGATCACCCCCAGGGCGATGGCGCTGGTCACCGCGGCCGTGCGGTCGTTGACGCCGAGTTTGCCGAACAAGCGCAGCAGGTGGGTCTTGACCGTGGTCTCGGCGATCGACAGCCGCAGGCCGATCTCGGCGTTGGTCAGGCCCCGGGCCACCAGCGCCAGCACCTCGGTCTCCCGGCTGGACAGCAGGTCGCGGCGCGGCTGCCGGACGTGGCTGACCAGCCGCCGGGCCACCGACGGGGCCAGCACGGTCTCGCCCCGGGCCGCGGCCCGGACGGCGCTGCCCAGCTCACTGATGGACGCGTCCTTGAGCAGGTAGCCGACGGCTCCGGCCTCGACCGCGCGCACGATGTCGGCGTCGGTTTCATAGGTGGTGAGCACGACCACCCGGATGCCGGGGTGACCACCGACGATCTTGGCGGTGGCCTCGACCCCGTCCCCGTGCGGCATCCGCAGGTCCATCAGCACCACGTCCGGCTGGAACCGGGCCGCGACCGTGACCGCCTCGGCCCCGGAGGCGGCGTCGGCCACCACCTCGATGCCGGGCTCGGCGGCCAGCATGCCGCGCAGGCCCTCGCGCACCACCGGATGGTCGTCGGCCAGCACCACCCGGATCACCCCGGGCGTCACGTCCCCGGTCACGCGGGCACTTCCGCTCGCAGGCGGGTACCCGCTCCGGGGGTGCTGGTGATCTCGAACCGCCCGTCCACCTGCGTCACCCGCTCCCGCATCCCCCGCAGCCCGTACCCGCCGGTCGCGCCGCCGGTCACGAAGCCGCAGCCGTCGTCGCTGACGTGCAATGACACCATCCCATCGGCGTAGCACAGGCCCACCCGCACCGTCCGGGCGGCCGCGTGCTTGCGCACGTTGGCCATGGCCTCCTGGGCGATCCGGAGCAGCACCACGTCCAGCGCGGCCGGCAGCGGCCGCGGCTCGCCCTCCTCGCTGAAGGCCGCGTCGACGCCGGTCTCGGCCTGGGCCCGTTCGGTGATCCGGCGCAGCGCCCCGGGCAGGTTCCCCTCGGCCAGGCCGGCCGGGGCCAGCGCCGTCACCAGCCCGCGCGCCTCGGCCAGGTTCTCCCGCGCGGTCTGGGTGGCCAGCGAGATCTGCTGCCGGACCGGCCCGGCCGTGTCCGGGCCGAGGCCGGTCTCGGCCGCCTGCAGCAGCACGATGATGCTGGAGAACCCCTGGGCCAGGGTGTCGTGGATCTCCCCGGCCAGCCGCTGCCGCTCGGCCAGCGTGCCCGCCTGGTGGTTGGCGGCGGCCAGTTCGGCCCGGGTCGCCTCCAGCTGGCCGATCAGCTCGGCCCGTTCCTGGCTCTGGCCGATGATCGTGTAGGCGAACCGGCCGTACACAAAGGCCAGGCCGATGCCGAATGCCGCGTTCAGCAGCGACTGGACCAGGATGCTCTGACCCGGGTGGCGCACGATGAGGACGACCGCCCCCACCGCGTTGAACATGAGCACCGCCGCCATCGCCGGCCCGAACGGCAGCATGAAGAAGCACTGCGGCGACAGGGCGAAGGCCAGGAACCAGGCGTTGGGCGTCTGGTACACCGCCACCCCGAACAGCGCGCTGATCCCCGCCAGGTAGACCCAGCTCCGGGCGCTGACCAGGCCCCCGTAGACCTGGGGCCGCCCCACCAGCAGATACCAGGGCACCATCGCGGCCAGCGCCACGCTCAGCACGACCCGGGCCACAGTGGTGAGCGGCGCCCGCTCCGCCACCACCACGTTGACCACGAAGACCACCGCGTAGAACCAGTCCCAGCTCGGCGGGGACAGCTCCCACGCGTGCGTCCGCGGCTCCGTCGCCTTCACCTCCGGTTCTGCCACCGGAACGTCCTGATGCACAGGACCAAGCCTGCGGCAATCCAGACCGCCAGCACCAGTGCTACCCGCCCCGGTTCCCAGGAATGTGCGGGCTCCAGCGTGGCCGCCTGCGGCGGCAGGAACACCGAGCGCAGCCCCTGGGCCATCCATTTGAGCGGGAACACCGCGGCCGCGTCCTGCAGTCCGTGCGGCACGCTGCTGAACGGAACGAAGATCCCGGAGATGAACTGCAGCACCAGGAACGGCAGCGTGACCACGGGGGAGGCGCTGCGCGCCGACCGGGCCAGGCTGCTGACCCCCAGGCCCAGCAGCGCGCTGGCCAGGCCGCCCAGCAGGCAGACCCACACCAGCGTCCACCACCGGCCCGGGGTGGACGGCAGCGGCAGGTGGTAGAAGGCCACGCCCACGATCAGCAGCAGCACCACCTCGGCCACCACGCACACGAACGTCTGGATGATCTTGCCGATGAAGTAGGCGGTGTGCGGCAGCGGGGTGCCGTACAACCGCTTGAGCATGCCCTGGTCCCGCTCGACGGCCACGCTGATGCCCAGGTACTGGAAGCTGGTGGCCATGATGCCGCCGGCGATCATGCCGGCCGCGTACAGCTGACCGGTGGTCACCCCGGGCACGTTGACGTGCTGGTTGTTGAAGATCGACCCGAGCAGGAGCAGCAGCACGGCGGGCAGCGCGAAGATGAACACCACGACCTCGCGTTCCCGGAAGAACGAGGTCAGCTCGAAGCGGCCCCGGGACAGGCCCATGGTCAGCAGGGACGGCAGCGGGGCCCGGCCCGGGGTGAGCCCGGCCCGGGTCTGGGTCTGCGTGGTCATGCCTGGCCTCCGATGTCCGCGCCGGCGCCGATCAGTTCCAGATAGGTGTCTTCCAAGGTCGGCCGGGTCACGGTCAGTCCCGGCACCTCGCCCGCCTGCCGGGCCAGGCCGGCGATGACCTGGGTGGGGGCCGGGGTCTGCACGGCCCGGCGCCCGTCGGGGGTGTCCCAGCTGACCGTGGCGGGCCGGTCGGTCCCGCCCAGGCTGGCCGGGGTCCCGGCCGCGACCACCCGGCCGTCGGCCAGTACCGCCAGCCGTCCGGCCAGCGCTTCGGCTTCCTCCAGGTAGTGGGTGGTGAGCACGATCGTGACGCCCTCGGCGGCCAGCTCCCGGATCAGACCCCAGAACTGCCGGCGGGCCTGCGGGTCGAAACCGGTGGTGGGCTCGTCCAGGAACAGCAGCTCCGGGCGGCCGACGATGCCGAGCGCGACGTCCACCCGCCGGGCCTGGCCGCCGGACAGGGTGCTGATCCGCTTCCCGGCCTGCTCGCCCAGCCCGACCAGCGCGATGACCTCGTCCGGGTCGCGCGGCCGCGGGTAGAAGCCGGCGAAGTGCCGGACCAGCTCGCGCACACTCACCTCCGGCCCGGCCGAAGCGAGCTGGAGCACGACGCCGATGCGGGCCCGCCAGGCCCGCCCGGCCCGGCCCGGGTCCTCCCCGAGGACTTCCGCCGCGCCCCCGTCGCGGTCGCGGAAGCCTTCGAGGATCTCCACGGTCGTGGTCTTGCCCGCGCCGTTCGGCCCGAGCAGCGCGAACACCTCCCCGCGGCGGATCTCCAGCTCGACGCCGTCCACCGCGTTCGTGTCCCCGTACCGTTTACGCAGGTCGCTGACCTGCACCGCCATGTCGTTGGCCATAACCCCAGCGTCCCGCCCGGCGGGCGCCGCCGGCACCAGCGAAGGATGGGACCTGCTGTCCACCGAACGGTGGACACGAGCCGCCCGGCGGTCAGTGAATGAATTCGAAATTATTTACGAAGATAGCGTTGTCAGCATGGAACTGTGACGCCGATCACGCTACGCTCGGCGGCACCAATCCAACCGCCAGCTCTTGGGGGCAACCGATGGCGTCACTGCTCAACCCGTACCTCAACTTCAACGGCACCGCCCGGCAGGCCATGGAGTTCTACAAAGGTGTGTTCGGGGGCGACCTGACCCTGAGCACGTTCGCCGACCTGGGGATGGCCGACGGCGCGGACGCGGACAAGGTCATGCATTCCCAGCTGCAGACCAGCGACGGCTACACGATCATGGGCGCCGACGTGCCCCAGCACATGGAGTTCCAGGCCCCGGCCGGGTTCGCGGTCAGCCTGAGCGGCGACGACAGCGCCCTGGCCGGCTACTTCGAGAAGCTGTCCGCGGGCGGCACCGTCACCATGCCGCTGGCCAAGCAGGCCTGGGGCGACGAGTTCGGCATGCTCACCGACCAGTTCGGCATCCAGTGGATGGTGAACATCGGCCAGCCCCAGCAGGCCAACTGACCAACTGACCGGCGCGCGCCGGGCCCCTGGCTAGTCCAGGGGCTTGGTGTAGCCGAAGAAAGAACGCTTCTTGATCAGCTCGGCGACCTCGACCGGGACCATGGTCTCCCACGAGTCGTCGCAGGCCGCGATGCGGCGGAGCACGTCGCGGCTGAATATCGGCAGGTACTCGGGGTTGAAGTTGGCCAGGTGGACGAAGCTGCCCCGGCCCCACAGGTAGTCGTACAGCGGCTGCAGCTCGGGCCGGACCTTGATGTGGTCCACCGTGACCAGTTCCTCGTCCGGCGAGGGCTGCAGCGGGTACACGAACAGCTTCAGGTCGTTCTTGAACAGGCGGCCGAAACTCTCCAGGATGCCGCCCGGTAGCTGAGCGTGGTTCTTCTCGTCGAACAGGTCGATCAGGCTCGGCACGCCCATCACGATGCCGATCCGCTCCTTGGTCCGCTCGGCGATGTAGGCCGCCAGCCGGTAGTAGTCGAAGTAGTCCGTGATCAGCGTGGTCATGCCGCACGCGGCCAGCAGGTCGGCGCGGGCGATGAAGTCGCGCCGGTCCACCTCGGCGCCGCCCGCCAGCAGGTTGCGCATGGTGATCTCGGTCAGGCACAGCACCGGCTTGCCCGCCACCGCCGGGTCCTCCTCGAACCGGGCCCGGGCCGTTTCCAGCATGTCCAGGTTGACGTGGGTCGGCGGCCGGAAGCTGCCCCGCTCGACCAGCACCGGGTGCTTGCGGAGCGCTTCGCTGGGCTGCAGCACCTCACGGTCGGGGCCGAACATGGCCACCCCGCTCAGCCCGACCTGGACCAGCTTCAGCGCCATCAGGCGGTTGTCGACGCGCCGGAACTCGATGCCGCGAAATTCGATCATGTCGATCTCGATGCGGCCGGTGGTCAGCCGGTCGAGCAGGCTCTCGATCAGCTTGTCTGCCTCGTGGTGGTGAAAGAACGCCCCGTAGAGGAGGTTGACGCCGACGATGCCGAGCGCCTCCTGCTGGAGCCAGGCTTCGACGTCCAGCATGCGCACGTGCATGACGATCTGGCTGGGCTCGTCGTGCTGCTGGGCCTGGAACTTCACACCCATCCAGCCGTGGCACTCATTACCGCCCCGGAAGCTGCGCGCCACCACGGTGTCGGCGAAGGCGAAGAAGCAGTTGTCGTCGCCGCGCTCGGAGTCGAGCCGCTCGACGTTGAGCGCGAACTCCTTGTCCAGCATGCCCTGGAGGCGGTCGGACGAGACGTACCGGTCGGCCTTGCCGTAGACCGCGTCGCTGACCGCCATGTCATAGGCGGACATCGACTTGGCCACCGTGCCCGCGGCCCCGCCGACCCGGAAGAACCAGCGGGCCACCTCCTGGCCGGCCCCGATCTCGGCGATGGTCCCGTACCAGCGGGGATCCAGGTTGATCTGCAGGGCCTTCGAGTGTGTATCCGTCGGATCCGCACCCGTGATCAGCTCGGCCATCCAACCCTCCCCGGTGATTTTGCGCGGCTATCGGGACCAGTGTGTCGCAACTAACATTCACCGCAGATTACGTCCGCGTAACTACCCGTGCAATCCATGTGAAACAGGGCTTCCCGTGTCGCCGCGGTCGCGCCTTTGGCCGGTGTCGTCGCCGCCGTGACCTGCTGGTTTGTCGCTAATTTCGGGGATTTGGCCCCTATCACGAACGAGTAATGCACCCTGAACTGAGAGATAGATCCGATGCTGGTCGGCCCGGGCGGGTCGCGAAGGTTAGCAACCAAAATTTCTTTTGCCAAACTTTTGCAGATTTGTCCTAAGCCCTTTACGGTGTCGTGATGTCAGGCACTCCGAGGATCGTGCAGCAGCACGTGCAGAACGCTGGCACGCTGCGCGGCCCTCCCGGTGAGTGCGCATTGCTCGGGAAGGAGCCCTTTGGGCACCCTAGGAAAACACGCTAAGAAACGCCTGCCGATCGTCGCCGCTCCCACGCTGTTTGGCGTAGCCGCGGCGTTCGTTATGTCGGCGGCACCCGCGGGCGCGGCGACGGCGCAGACCACTGGCGTCGAGCACACCAGCGCCTCGGAGCAGACCCAGCGCGCGGGCACTGAGCCCCAGCTGCTGGCCAGCATCCGGGAGGCCGCGGCGCAGAAGTCGGCGGCCAAGACCGAGACGACGAAGTACACGGTCAAGAGCGGCGACTCGCTCTCCACGATCGCCAAGCACGTCTACTCCGAGACCGCCGCCTGGCCGGTGATTTACTACGCCAACCGCGGTCAGATCAAGTGGGCAAACGAGATCTCGGCTGGTCAGAAGCTGACGATCCCGGCCAAGCCCGGCAAGATCCCCGCTGCCCCCTCGCAGCTGGGCCCGGCGGCCCCGGCCCCGGTGCACACCGAAAGTGCCCCGGTGACCCACTCCACGAGCACCGAGGCGGCGCCGGTTTCGTCGTCGCACACCCAGGCCGCAGCCACCTACAACGGTGGGTCCGGCTTCCAGTCGTGCGTCATCTCCCGCGAGTCGGGTGGCAACAGCCAGGTCATGAACTCCAGCGGCCACTACGGCCTCTACCAGTTCAGCGAGGGGACCTGGGAGGCGTACGGCGGCTCCGCGTCCAGCTTCGGCAACGCGAGCGTCTCCGAGCAGAACCAGGTGTTCAACAACGCGATCGCCCAGGGTGGCGAGAGCAACTGGTCTGCTTACGACGGCTGCTGATCCGCGCCGTCGATCTGCCCTGAACGCCTGAGCGCGTTCGCTGGCAACTGATTCACCCCGTGCTGCGGGAGTACCCCTGTGCCCGCAGCATGCTCCGGCGGGCGGGCCAGCGGCTGATAACCGCTGGCCCGTCTGCCCGGTACGGGATCCCATACCCTCACACACCGTCCTAATCCTGTCCTCCAGCACCAGGGCCTCCAGCGGCCCGTTGAACCAGTGGCCACGCGGGCAGCGGATCCGTGCGCTGTCCAGTGGGCCGTCGGTGGACTGAAGGCAGTACAGCTTCTCGACCTCGGCCGGCAGCCCGCACCGCGCGGCTCCGGTCCTGCCCAGGTAGGCCGGGCAGTCGATGAACCTCATCTCCGTATCCATCGCTATTTCCTCCGTTCCCCTTTGAGAGGTGGAGGAGCCGCGCCCGGCGCTGATACATCCGAGCCTGGGTTCTGCCCGCCGCCGCGGTGTCACTGGCTGGTGAGAGGATGCCGCCATGAGCGATCAGGCGACGGACCCCAGCGCGCCGCTGACCCGGCAGCAGATCTCGGACGCGGTCGGCGACACCGGCTGGCGGTTCGCGGTCGGGGTCATCCGCACCTCGGTCCTGGTGGACTCGCTGGCCCTGGCGGCCGACGTGGCCCGGGTCGTCACCGGCGCGGCCGGTGACGCCGACGGCAGCCTGGCCCTGGACCTGCGGCCGGACCGGGTGGTGCTGACCTTGCAGTCCCGGGCCGAGGGCCGGGTCGGGCCGGGTGAGATCGCCGCCGCCCAGCGGATCTCGGCCGCCGTCGACGACCTGGGCCTGGTCACCGAGCCCGAACTGGGCCCGGGCAGCCCCCGTTCGGTCCAGATGCTCGAGATCGCCATCGACGCCCTCGACATCGCCGCGATCCGCCCGTTCTGGCAGGCCGTGATGGGCTACGGCAACGAGCCCGGCAGCGACGGCACCGAGCCCGGCGCGGGCCTGGCCGATCCGGTCGGGCAGGGCCCGACCATCTGGTTCCAGCAGATGGACGAGCCGCGGCCGCAGCGCAACCGCATCCACTTCGACGTGGTGGTCCCGCACGACGAGACCGAGCACCGCATCCAGGCCGCCCTGGCCGCGGGCGGCCGCGTGACCTACGACGCCGAGGCCCCCGCCTTCTGGGTGCTGGC
>DASXJM010000448.1:0-6839 GCA_036497405.1 Streptosporangiaceae bacterium
ACCATCAGCACCACCGCGTCGTGCCCGCCGAGCAGGTCCGGTACCTCGTCGAAGGAGCGCACCCCGTCCCGGGCCGACCGGCCCGCCAGCGTCACCGTCGCGCCGAACGGCTCCAGCCGGGCCCGCAGGTTCTGCCCCAGGTCACCCGCGCCCAGCACCAGCACACGCTTGCCGTCCAGGGTCTCGGTCACGTGCTGATTCCACCGGTGCGCGGCCTGATCGGCGCCGAACTGCGGCACCTCCCGGTACAGGGCCAGCAGTCCGGCTGCGGCCAGTTCCGCGGTGGAACCGCCGTTGGCGCCGCGGCCATTGGACAGCAGCACGCCGTCGGGCAGCCTGCCTTCCCACACCTCGGTGCCCGCGCTGAGGGTCTGCACCAGCCGCAGCTTGGGCAGCTCGCGCATGCTGACCAGCATCTTTTCCCGCAGACTGGACTGCCAGGGCACGACCAGGACCTCGGCCGACATCGCCTGCTCCGGCCACTGGCCGTCCGGCTCGTAGAGCACTGCTTCGACCGAGTCCAGCCCCGCCAGCGCCGTCCGGCCCAGTTCGGTGGGCACCAGGACCGTCACCGTCATCGTGCAGTTCCTCCGTTGGGTTCGGCGTTGGGCTCGACGACGACCTTGAGACCGGCCCGCTTGGTCGCGGTGGCGAAGGCATCCGCGGTGGCGTCCAGCCCGAACCGGTCGGTGACCAGCGAGGCGGTGTCGACCTGGCCCCGCGCGACCAGGCCGATGGCCCGCTCGTAGACCTCGTTCATGCGGCGCACCATGGCGATGGTCAGGCCCTTGCGGCGGGCCAGTGAGGCGCCGAAGCCGATCTGGTCGTCGTCCGGGATGCCGCCCAGCGTCACCCGCCCGCCGGGCCGGGTCGCGTGCATGGCCAGCCCGATCCCGGCGTCGCCGCCCGCGATCTCGAACGCCACGTCCACCCCGTACCCGACCAGATCCGGGAGCCCTTCGAACTCGGGCCCGAGTTCTCCGGGGTCGGCCACCTGGTCCGCGCCCAGCGTGGCCGCGGCCTCGCGCCGGTGCGGGAGAGGCTCGAAGGCCAGGATCGACTCCGCCCCGGACAGCCGAAGCAGCTGGATGGTGAGCAGCCCGATCGGCCCGCACCCGACCACGGCGGCCCGGCCCGCGAACGGCAGGTGGCCCAGGTCGATCGAATGAATGGCCACCCCGAGCGGCTCCAGCACCGCCCCGTCGCGGTCGGACAGCTCGTCCGGCAGCGGGTGCAGCAGCTCGCCGGGCCAGGTCATGAACTGGCGCAGGCTGCCGTCGGTGCTGCCGTGGCCGGAGAACCGGACGTGCGGGCACAGGTTGCGGTAGCCGTCCCGGCAGGCCCGGCAGGTGTTGTCGGGGATGGCCGGGTCGATGGCCACCCGCTGGCCGCGCCGCGGGCCGGCCGCGATCACCCCGGCCGCCTCGTGGCCGAGCACCAGCGGCTGGGACAGCTGGGCGTCACCGATCGCGCCCTCGCTGAACCAGTGCAGGTCCGAGCCGCAGAGGCCGACCGCGGTGACCTGGACCAGGGTCTCGCCCGGGCCGGGTTCGGGGACCGGCTCGTCCCCGACCCGGATGTCGCCTACGCCGTACAGCCTCGCCGCCTTCATGCCGCCCAGGCTACGCGGGCAGCGGCCCCGGCTCTGGTGGCGGGACCGGGATCCCCGGATCGGGTATGGGCGAGGGCGGCCCCGGTGTCGGCCCCGGCTGCGGGGGCAGCGGGCCGGGATCCGGCAACGGCGGCACCGGTGAGGGCTCGGGCATCGGCTCGGGCTGCGGCGGGAGCGGGGACGGCTCGACAGGTGTGGATGCCATCGTGTTCATCCGGTGGGTCTGCCCACGATCAGCTGGCTTAACAGTCGGCCTGGCCTTCGTTCCATATCGAAGGTCTGTTATCCGGGTCCCTGGCTCGATTCACGGACCACCAGCCGGCAGGGGACCGTACGCACGCCCCGGGCGGGCTCCCCGCCGATCGCGGCCAGCAGGTCTTCGGCGGCGGCCCGGCCCACGTCGACCAGGCACATGTCCACGCTGGACAGGGGCGGATCGGAGCCGCGCACCATCGGGTCCCAGTTGTCGAAGCCGACCAGGGCGATGTCGTCCGGCACCCGCCGCCCGGCCGCCCGCAGCGCGTCACCGGCTCCGCGGGCGATCTGGTCGCTGCCGCAGAAGATCGCGTCGGTGTCCGGGCGCTGCTCCAGCAGCCGCCCGGTCGCCTCCCGGCCCCAGCGCTCGCTCCACTCCCCGTACAGCACGCTGTCCGGGGCCAGCGGGGCCCCCGCGGCCGCGAGCACCCCGGCCAGGCCGGCCGCCCGCTGCCGGGCGGCCAGGAACCGCTCCGGCCCGGCGATGTGCGCGATGTGCCGGCGTCCGGTCTCCAGCAGATGCCGCCCGGCCGCCTCCCCGCCGCCGACATCGTCAGGCAGCACGGCCGGTTCGTCGGAGCCGGCCGCCTGGGTCATCGCGTACACCACCGGGATGCCCAGCCCGGCCCCGACCGGGGGCCGCGGCTCGATCCGGCGGCCGGTGACGATCAGCCCGTCCACCCGGCGGGCGGTGAGCATCTCCACGTAGCGGCGCTCGCGCTCCGGGTCGTCCCGGGTGTCGCACATGAACACCGAGATCTGCCCGGCCCCCAGCGCATCCTCGGCCCCGAGCATGACCGGGATGCTGAACCGGCCGAAGCTGTCGGTGGTGATCATCCCGACCGTGTACGTGCGCCCGGCCAGCAGCGCCTGGGCCAGCGGGTTCGGGGCGAAGCCGAGCCGCCGCGCGGCCTCGGCCACCCGCTCGCGGGTTTCCGGGCGGAGCCGGCCCTGGCCGTTGAGAGCCTTGGAGGCCGTGCCGATGGACACGCCGGCGTCGGCCGCCACGTCCCTGATCGTCGCCCGTTTCATGTACTGAGCTTAGGGGGCCCAGGTCCACCCGGGGCCCCCCGTAAACCGCCAGCATTCAAACCGTTAGCGCACGCCGTACAGGTGTTCCAGGGCCAGCTGGTCCAGCTGTTCGTAGCCCAGCCCGCGCTCGGCGTAGGCGTCGATGTCGATGCTGACCTCGCGCACGTCCCGCCAGGTCTCACCATCGGCCAGGGTCGGCTCGCTCAGCGCGGCCACCTTGGACTCGGCCAGCGCGGCCTGGACCTCGGGGTCGGCCCGGAACTTCAGCACCTTGTCCCGCAGGATCAGGTAGTTGCGCATGCAGGCGGCCGCCGACACCCAGACGCCCTCGTCGTTCTCGGTGCGCGGCGGCTTGTAGTCGAAGTGGATCGGGCCGTCGTAGCCGCCGGCCTCGATCGCGTTGACCACCGCGTCGACCACCCAGAACGCGCCGCCGACGTTGCCCGCGCCGAAGCGCAGATCCTGGTCGAAGCGCGGCCCGTGCTGGCCGTTGAGGTCGATGTGGAACAGCTTGCCGTGCCACAGCGCCTGGTTGATGCCGGCCGCGTAGTTCAGCCCGGCCATCTCCTCGTGCCCGATCTCCGGGTTGATGCCGACCATCTCGGAGTGCTCGAGCTGGTTGGTGAACGCGATCGCGTGCCCGAGGGTGGGCAGCAAAATGTCGCCCCGGGGCTCGTTGGGCTTGGGCTCAATGGCGAACTTGATGTCGTAACCCTGCTCGATGACGTAGTCGCAGAGCAGGTCCATGCCCTCGGCGTACCGGGCCAGCGCGGCCTGGATATCCTTGGCCCCGCCCGATTCGGCGCCCTCGCGGCCGCCCCAGAAGATATAGGTCTTGGCCCCCAGCTCCGCGGCCAGGTCGAGGTTGCGCATCACCTTGGCCAGCGCGAACCGGCGGATGTCGCGCTCGTTGGCGGTGAACGCCCCGTCCTTGAACATCGGGTGCCCGAACAGGTTGGTGGTGGCCGTGGTCACCTTGGTCCCGGTCTCGTCCAGGGCCTTGCGGAAGGCGGCGATGAGCTGGTCCCGCTCGGTGTTGGAGGCCTCGAACGGGAACACGTCGTTGTCGTGGAAGTTGACGCCGTAGGCGCCCAACTCGGCCAGCTTGCGCACGGCCCGGTCGGCGGCCATGGGCGGGCGGACCGCCCCGCCGAACACGTCCACGCCTTGCCACCCGACGGTCCAGATGCCGAACGAGAACTTGTCCTCGGGCACCGGGACGTACGGGTCATCAATCGGTGAGGTCACTGACTGTTCCTTTTCCTCTCGTGCCACGGCAGCGTGTCATCGCGCAGCGTGGCGTAGCGATCGCGGATATCGGGGCGCGGTTCGGCGGTGAACGTCTCGGCCCGGAAGGTGGACCAGTCCGGGGGCCGCTGAGGCCCGGACCCGGACCGGCTGGCCTCGGCCAGCGCCCAGGCCGCCTGCCGGGCCGCGCCGACCGCCACGTACTCGGCGGGCTCGGGGACGGTCACCGGCACACCGAAGATGGCGGGCGCGATGGACCGTACGGCCGGGGACTGGGCCGCCCCGCCGATCAGCACCACCCGCTGCGGGGTGATCCCGCAGTCGGCCAGGTTGCCGATGCCGTCGGCCAGCGAGCACAGCACCGACTCGACCGCGGCCCGGGCCAGGTTCTCCGGGGTCAGGTTGGCGCTGGTGATGCCGTTGAGCACGCCGGTGGCGTCTGGCCGGTTGGGGGAGCGTTCCCCGTCCAGGTAGGGCAGCAGGGTCAGCCCGCCCGCCCCCGGTTCGGCCGCCAGGGCCAGGCCGGACAGGCCGGCCGGGTCGGTACCGAGCAGCCGGGCGGTCACGGTCAGCACCCGGGCCGCGTTGACCGTGGCCACCAGGGGCAGGAACTCACCCGTCGCGTCGGCGAACCCGGCCACCGCCCCGGTCTCGTCGGCCGGGGGCCGCGGGGTCATGGCGTAGGCGGTGCCGGAGGTGCCGATCGACACCACCACATCGCCCTCGGTGATGCCGAGCCCGAGCGCCGCCCCCATGTTGTCCCCGGTGCCGGGGGCCAGCACGGCCCCGTCCGGGGTGCGGCCGACCACCTCGGCCGGGGCGGCCAGCCGCGGCGTGGCCACCGGCTGGCCCAGGGCCCGCTCGGCAATGCCGGGCAGCCACTGGTCGTCGGCGGGGGAGAAGTACCCGGTGCCGGAGGCGTCACCCCGATCGGTGACCGGCACGCCGTCCGTGGTCGAGCCCTCGCTCAGCCGCCAGGTCAGCCAGTCGTGCGGCAGCACCACCCGGTGCAGCCGCCGCGCGTTCTCCGGCTCGCGTTCGGCCAGCCAGCGCAGCTTGGTCACGGTGAACGACACGGCCGGGACGCTGCCGGTGCGCCGGGCCCACTCGGCCGGCCCGCCCAGCTCGGCGATGAGCTCGCGCGTCTGGGACGCGGCCCGCATGTCGTTCCACAAGATGGCGGGCCGGATCACCTGGCCCGCCTCGTCCAGGGCCACCATCCCGTGCTGCTGTGCGGCCACCCCCACCGCCGCCGCCTGGCTCAGCAGCCCGTCACCGGCCTTGCCCAGCGCCTGCCACCAGTACTCGGGGTCGCACTCGGTCCCATCCGGATGCGGCGCGGCCGCGCTGGCCACAATCTCACCCGTGTCGGCCTCGCACAGCACCACCTTCGTGGACTGGGTCGAGCTGTCCACTCCGGCCACCAGCATGAGCCACTCCCGAAAAGTTTCGCGAAAAGAGTCCCATTCCAGGTCCCCCCAACCGTAAGCCGTCCCCCTTGACCTGCGCCAGCCACCCCCCACACCCTTGCTCCCACCCCCCGCTGCCCCGCCCCGACGCCCCACCCGGCTGCCCATGGCCACCCGCCACGCAGAGCCGCCGCCGCACCCCCGAAGCCTTCCGCCCTGCCCATCACCGCTCCACGGTGGACCGGGCTCAGGCAGTTTCGGCCACCCTGCGCGCACCCTCGAAGCGCCCTGGGTCAACCCTTAAGAACACCCTGAGTGACCTCGCAGTCACTTGGCATCGATGTCAACGATCCGCGCTTTGTGCGCACTTGTGCGCTCGGCGCTCGGCGTTCCGGTCGCAGTCAGGGCCCCCTGTGCACGCGCTGTGCACGCCCGAAAACACCCCCTAACCCGCGCCCAATCCGATCGGACGCGGCCCCCGTGCCAGCCTTATGTAAGCGGTTACAAATACTGTCCGTGCACCATATCGGGGCTGGTTGCCGCATTAATGGTCGGCGCATCTGCACGCGCCAAATGAACGTGCATTTGGCCTTGCATATGCATGCGATGTCCGGCAAGATAAGGGCTGCGCGCCAGCAACGATGATTGGCGGCTGACCAGTGTCCGGGGTCGCTATGAGGTCGGAAAGTTTGAACCCGGTTGGTGTTAGCGTTCACAACCGGGACCAGCGTAAGGTTCCGCTGCCCACGCGTACCAGGGTCCGGCCGGCGCCTCACGATCTGCTCAGCAGCGCCAAGCCACGGCAGCTCACGCCGGACCGCCCGCGCGTGGTCCGGATGCCGTCGGACTGGTGGGACGCCCCGGCGGTGATGGCGCTGACGCTCGCCCCTGGCCCGCAGCCCGCCAAGAACGCGCGCCGGTTCACCCGGTCCACGCTGACCCGCTGGAACCTGAACCCCCTCATCGACGACGCCGAAGTCATCGTGGCCGAGTTCGTGGCCAACGCCATGTGCCACGCGGGCCAGGACGCGGCCAGCGGTGAAGCGCGCGGCCCGGCCAGTGGCGACACCCGCGTCGGCCTGCGGCTGTTCCGCCGGGCCGGCGAGGTCATGTGCGCGGTCCTCGACCCCAGTGACGCCGCCCCCGTACTCAAGGCTCCCGCTCAGGACGCCGAGTGCGGCCGCGGCCTCCAACTGGTCGACGCCCTCAGCGACGTCTGGGGCTGGAGCCCCATGGTCGGCCGCGGCAAAGCCGTCTGGGCCATCCTCTTCTGCATCTGACCC
>DASXJM010000449.1:0-2812 GCA_036497405.1 Streptosporangiaceae bacterium
AGTCCCGGCCCAGGTCCAGGGCGGCCTGAGCCGTCCATTCGGCCACGGTGTCGAACTCGGCCTCCATGGCCCCGGAGTCATGGCTGGTCATGGCGCGCCACTGCCCGGATCCGGGTCGCGCAATCCGCCTTGACCCCGGCCGCGTACTCGTAGCCGCGACTGGAGGCCAGACCGGACAGGTTCACCCCGACGACACCGGGGACAGCCAGCAGTTCGCGGGCTTCGGCCACGGCGGCGGTCAGGCCGGCTTCGACCGGGTCCGGGGCGTCCAGCACCGGCCGGACCACGTCCGGGTCCAGTTCCAGGCCGGGCAGGGCGCTGAGCACGGTGGCCGCGACCGGGTCGGTGTAGACCGCGACCGCGGCGATGACCGGGATCGTCACCCCGGCCTCGATGGCGGCGGCCATGAAGGACCGGACGGTGGCCGGGGCCGCGTGATTGAGCACGGCCACCGCCGCCCCGGCCCGCTGCTTCTGCAGCAGCCGGGCGGCCCGCCGGGCCCGGGGCGGCGCCGCCGGGGTCTCGGGCACCGCGGCCGGCAGCCCGACGCTGGCGGCCAGCGCGGCCAGCCGCGGTCCGTCCAGGTCGAAGACCTGGGTCACGTCGGGCCGGACGTCGTACCCGCGGGCGTCGCCGGTGACACACAGCACCACGTCCACCCCCAGGTGGCGCAGGCCCATGAGCTCCTGCTCGAGCACGATCCGGTTCCGGTCCCGGCAGGCCAGCGTGATCCAGGGCCGGGCCCCGGCCTCCCGGAGCAAGGTGGCGAACAGGGTGGGCGGGAAGTCAGGCCGGTTCTGGTGCTCGCCGACCAGCACCGCGTCACAGGTCGGAGTCAGCGTCGCGGCCACCGTGCGCAGGGCCGGAACCGAGAACGGCTCGGCGGTGAAGTCGGTCAGGATCAGCGGCCCGGACAACCGGTCCAGCGGCGGGGGCAGGGGCACCGCCGGCGCCGGGTCCGGTTTCGGCCAGACAACCGGTTCGGGGAACACGCACGGCTCGTCGATGACCTCGCAGCGCCCGTCCGGCCGAACCCCGCCGCACGGCCCCATGACCATGTGCTTGGGGCAGCGGCCTACTGACAGGGACCGGTTCGGCATCGCGTCAGCATCTCACGATCAATGTCCGGCCTGGTCAGGTGGGGAAGGAGACGCCGTCCTGGTGGGTGGGGGTGCCGTCGACGGCGGTGGCCAGCACCTTCAGGGCGGGGAGGCGGTCGGGGGCGGTGGTCAGGGGATTGTCGTCGAGAATGACGAAGTCGGCCTGCTGGCCGGGTTCGAGGGTGCCGAGCTCGGTCTCGCGGTGCATGGCGTAGGCGGCTTCGGTGGTGTAGAGGCGGAGGGCATCGGTGGGAGTGAGCCGCTCCCCCGGGCCAAGCACGCGGCCGTCGCCGGTTTGGCGCAGGATCGCGTCGCGCAGGCCGAGGCGCGGGTCGGGGCTGATGACCGGAGCGTCGGAGGAGCCGGCCACGGTCAGGCCGGCCCGGCGCCAGGAGCCGATCGCGTACAGCTGGTCGTGGGTATCGGGGAACGCGGCCACGAAGCCGTCGCCGAACGCGGACAGGAAGCCGGGCTGGGTCGCAATCAGGACGCCCAGGTCGGCGGCGCGCGCCAGCAGGTTCGGGTAGAGGGCGCCGCCGTGTTCGATGCGGTGGCGGCGGGGGTTGCCTGATCCGGGAGCCAGGATGGCCTGGTAGGCGTCGAGGACGGTCTCGATGGCCCGGTCGCCCTGAGCGTGGACGCAGACCTGGAAGCCCTGCCGGTCGAACGACCGCACCCGTTCGGTCAGCTCGTCGCGGCCGAAATACAAGATGCCGGACCCGTAGGGCGGCACCGGGTACGTCCCGCTGATGGCGGCGGTCCGGCTGCTCATCCCGCCGTCGGCCCAGATCTTGACCGCCTCGGCGGCCAGCCGGCCCGAGCGCCGGCCGCGCAGGCCCGCGGCCAGCAGCCAATCCACCTCCTCGTGCACGACCAGGCCGTAGATTCGCTGCCGGAGCAGACCAGCCTCGTCGGCCTCGGCGAACGCGGTGAACGAGTCGCGGCGCAGGTCGGCTTCGCCGACCGCGGTCACGCCGAGCGCGGCCAGCCGCCGGCCCGCGGTGTCCACCACCCGGGCCCGCTGAGCCGCGCCCAGTTCGCCCAGGTCGCGGTGCAGGTTCCGGGCGAACAGCGCGAACATCGGGGCTTCGAAGACCACGCCGTCGAGGCGGCCCTGGTCGTCGCGGCCGAACGCGCCGCCGGGCGGGTCCGGCTCCTGGTCGGCGAACCCGGCCGCCCGCACCGCGGCCGTGTTCAGCACGCAGGCGTGCAGCGACGTGTGGTAGAGCACGGCCGGGCGGTCCGGGACCGCGGCGTCCAGGTCGGCCCGGGTGGGATGGCGCTGCTCCCGCAGCTTGTACTCGACATACCCGGCCCCGGTCACCCAGGAGCCGTCGGGGGTGCGGGCCACCTGATCCCGGAACCGGGCCTGGATGGCCGCGATGTCGGGGGCGGCGGGCTGGCTGCAGTCGGCCGCCGCGGCCAGGTAACCGACGTCGGACACGTGGCAGTGCGCGTCGATCAGGCCCGGCACCACGGTGGCCCCGTCCAGCCGCAGCAGCGCGGCCCCCGGGCCGGCCGCGGCCCGGACCGCCTCGGCCGAGCCCACCACGGCGACCTGGCCGTCCCGGACCAGCATGCTCTCGGCCAGGCCCGCGGCCCCGGGGGCCATGGTGACGATGCGAGCGTCGGCGATGACCAGCTCCATGACCGCTTTCTACCCAGGGCCCGGGCCGAGGCATCGAGTTGCCGTGGTGGATCACTGATTCTCA